>JBDKJK010000418.1:0-3586 GCA_039796675.1 Chloroflexota bacterium | reverse complement strand
CGTTTGAATATACCTCGCTCCCCATTAATATTTTGCTGGGGTATCTCTTTTGGCGTGAGATACCCACTTTGTTGACCCTTACAGGCGCTGCCCTGACTTTGGCAAGCGGCATGTTTATCTTGTATGAGGATCGCAAGCCATCTATTAATAGGCCTATTAAGTAAGAATGAGCCAGCCTTGGTTCGAAAATGGGCGATCGGTATATCTTGTTACGATCATATCTATACCCAGCACATGCCATCATCGGTGATGCCATGTGCCAACACCAGCGGAGGCTTATTGCCGCCTGTGCGGTAATAATGTAGTGTGAGTCCATTCACCGTTACAAAAGCAGATGTTGGGTTGAACATAGAGAATCGCTTTCTGATTGGATTTCATCTAATATTACCCCTCTATGCTGAAAGTTAACTATGACATATATAAGGTATTGCGAGATGGCCCAAAAATACAGGAAGAAACTTAAACTGTGCAATGTCATTATGCTTTTTTATACTCTGCTCTATCGTTGAGCAAAGTCATCGTCTTGCGATTTGGTGAGAATACACCCATCTGAAAATCCGCTAACCCATCGCACTCTTGTTTGTCGAGCAGAATTTCGGAGATGGGTCAATGCCGAAGTAAACAAAAACCCGTCAGGTTGGGTTCGTTGAGGTGTAACGAAAGCTTTACGAAATAAAACCTGCTGCGGGTGTAAACTTACTTGCAGTGTAAGGAAAATTTCAAGAAATAGAATCAATTTACAGTTAAGTCTGAAGCGGTTCTTTGTCTAGAAAGAAAAATCCAATGGCTGTCAAATCCACAAAAGCAAAGTCGAAACCCAAACAGGAAAAACCTGTTGAAGAACCGGTATGGACGTATCGCGGGTATCAGCTCAAATCTAGCGAGTTTGTTACGGCGATGGTGCATTTCTTCCGTGCTGAGATCCAGCGTGCGAATGTATGGCGTCAGCGGTTGGATACGACCACGAATTGGGCGGTGGTGGTGACTGGTGCAACGCTTTCGATCGCGTTCAGCCAGTCGAATGTGCATCATTCGGTGGTGTTGTTGAACACATTGCTGATTTTGTGGTTCTTGTTCATCGAAGCGCGGCGTTATCGCTATTATGAATTGTGGAGCTATCGCGTTCGCTTAATGGAAACGGATTTCTATGCTGCGATGCTCGTACCGCCGTTTCATCCTTCGCCAGAATGGGCGGAGAGTCTTGCCGAAAATTTATTAACGCCGAGTTTTCCCATCTCGATGTGGGAGGCATTTGGTAGAAGATTGCGTCGAAATTATTACTGGATCTTTTTGATCTTGCTGGCTTCATGGATCGCGAAGATCTATCTCTTTCCCGAAGCGCCAAAAGACCTGGCTGAATTTTTGACGCGGTCAGCTGTAGGACCCGTGCCCGGTGAGGTGATGATCGGTTTGGGAATTTCTTTTTATCTTTTTCTGGCGGTGTTTGCGATTGCCACAATCAATATGACCAAGGCGACTGGCGAGATCTTGCCGCGCTTTGGTGATGAGTCTGCACCTGCTGCGGCATCGATGGAAGGCAAACACACAGGGGTACGCGCCTGGCTGGTGCCGCGCAAAAAACGCCGACAACTATTGGCGCTTATCATTACGGATAAGGCTCAACCTGTATCAGACCGGATTATGACCGACTTAAAACGCGGAATCACATCCATGCAAGGAAAGGGCATGTATACCGGCAACGACCGATCTATTTTGATGTGCGCGCTCACGATCACAGAAGTGCATGCGCTGAAATCGGCTGTTGCAAAAGAAGACCCCAAAGCAGTGGTGATTGTTTCACCCGCTCAGGAAATTTTAGGTGGAGGGTTTGCCCCATTGGATGGGAAATAAAGAACTCTAAATGAGTGGATGTTTTTATCGGTACATTCCAAAACTAAAGCAACATCTTCGGTCTGTATTGCAGCGCCTCTGCCAGATGTGGGGACTGGATCTCTTCGCTGCCAGCCAGGTCTGCGATGGTGCGGGATAGTTTGAGGATGCGGTGATAGGCTCTTGCCGACAAATTGAGTTGACTCATTGCCGCTCGCATCAAGCTCTGACCTTCGGGCTGGAGTTGGCAAAATTGCCTTACCTCGCCGATGCGCATGTCTGCGTTGCAAAGGACATCAGTGTTTGGAGAATCGGAATTCGAGAAGCGGGTGTGTTGAATATCTCTAGCGATTTGGACGCGCTTGCGGATGGTCTCGCTGGATTCGCCGAGTTTGTTGCCGCTGAGTTTTTCGTAATCGACTCGGGGGACTTCGATGTGGATGTCGATGCGGTCTAGTAGTGGACCGGAGATGCGCTTTTGGTATTTGGTCACAACAGTAGATGCACATGTACAAGCTTTTTGTGGGTCATTATAGTATCCACATGGGCAGGGATTCATGGCAGCGATGAGTTGGAAATTTGCAGAGAAGGTCAGTGAGCCTTTAGCGCGGCTGATGGTGACGACTTTGTCTTCCATCGGTTGGCGCATGACTTCGAGGACTCTTGTTCCAAATTCTGGGAATTCATCGAGGAAGAGCACGCCGCGATGGGCGAGGGAGATTTCGCCGGGTTTGGGGATGTTGCCTCCGCCGACAAGACCGGCATGAGAGATGGTGTGATGTGGTGAACGAAACGGACGATGTTTAATTAATGGAGTCCCTGCGGGGAGTTGGTCTGCTACGGAATAAATTCTTGTGACATCGAGAGATTCTTCGATGGACATTTCTGGCAGGATGCCGGGCATGGCTCGCGCTAACAATGTTTTGCCCGCGCCGGGCGAGCCGACGAGTAGACAGTTATGCCCACCTGCGGCGGCGACTTCGAGTGCGCGTTTGACGTGTTCTTGACCTTTGATTTCGGCGAAGTCTGTGGGGATGAAGAGCGGTTCGAGCGAGTCGTTTGAGGGCAGATAAGGTTGAATGAGATGCCGACCAGACAAATGGTCGTAGAGATGCGCAAGCGATTTAACCGGGTACACTTCCAAATCGGGAATCAAAGCCGCTTCACCGGCATCCGCTTCAGGGACGAACATGCGCTTGAATCCATTGGCGCGGGCTGCGGCTGCCATGGGCAACACGCCGCGGGTGTGACGGACGACGCCATCGAGCGAGAGTTCGCCGATGAACATGGCGCCTTCGATGCTTTCTTGCGGAAGAAACCCGGCGAGGATGACGACGCCCAATGCGATGGGCAGATCGTAGGCGGGACCTTCTTTGCGAATGGCGGCGGGGGATAAGTTGACGACGATGCGGTGGCGCGGAAAATTCAGCCCGGCATTTTTGACGGCGGTTTGCACACGTTCACGGCTTTCTTGAACGGCGGCATCGGGCAAGCCAACAATGACGACGGCGGGGAGACCGTTGGTGTAATCGACTTCCACTTCGACGATGACACCTTCAAGACCCACTACGGCGCATGAATATACTCGAGAGAGCATGTGGTTATTTTATCACTAAGACCTGACAGGTCTTAAGAACCTGTCAGGTTTATTTTATATACTTGCAGGTTGAGGTGCAGGCAAACGTCTCTCAAGCAAGACATAAACGATCAACATCAAGAGTGAGGTGAAGCCGAAAAATGCGAACATGGCTGCGCC
>JBDKJK010000417.1:0-4833 GCA_039796675.1 Chloroflexota bacterium | reverse complement strand
CCGCTCGACGCGCGGCGGCACAATAGAAAAAGTGTTGGTGAGCCAGGGACAAAGCGTGGCGCACAAACAAGCGTTGGTGGAATTTGAAAAATAACTTTACGCATTACGCATCACGTAATATGTAATTCGTGATACGTAAAGGACAGGATATGGATTTAAATTTTTTACTACCCGAACTACTAAAAGGTTTCTCTAACTTCACCCTCGGCAATGGCGTGATGATTCTTGCCGCGTTGGTCTTGATCTATTTGGCTGTCTTCAAAGAGATTGAGCCTGTGCTTTTATTGCCAATCGGTTTTGGTTGTTTGCTGGCGAATATTCCGCTAGCAGGCATGACTGCCGCCGAAGGCATGACCAAAGTCATTTACGACGCAGGCATCAAAACAGAATTATTCCCGTTGTTAATTTTTATCGGCGTGGGCGCAATGATCGACTTCTCGCCGCTGCTGGCGCAACCGCGCATGGTCTTACTCGGCGCGGCGGGACAGTTCGGCATCTTCGGCACGTTGATGCTGGCGATTGCACTTGGCTTTCCTTTGAATCAAGCCGCATCCATCGGCGTGATCGGCGCGATTGACGGACCGACTTCGATCTTCGTCGCCACAAAACTTGCACCGGAATTACTCGCTCCCATTGCAGTGGCGGCATACTCGTACATGAGTTTGATTCCCATCATCCAGCCGCCATTGATGCGGTTGCTGACCACGAAAAAAGAACGCTTGATAAAAATGGAGTATGCTCCCAAGCCCATCTCCAAGCGGACACTGATCTTGTTCCCTGTAGTGCTGACGTTGGTCGTCGGCTTGCTCGTGCCTGAAGCAACGCCTTTGATCTCCATGCTGATGTTGGGAAATTTACTAAAGGTCTCAGGTGTTGTAGATCGCTTAAGCAATGCCGCACAAAATGAGATCATTAATATCTCTACATTATTTCTGGGTCTTGCCATCGGCTCGACCATGACCGCTTCTGGCTTTCTCAACTGGGACACGGGTAAGATCATGCTGTTGGGTCTGTTCGCCTTTGCGCTCGATACAGTAGCGGGCTTGCTGTTTGGGAAACTAATGTCTGTCGTCTCTGTAGGCAAGGTCAATCCGCTTATCGGCGCGGCGGGCATCTCCGCCTTCCCAATGGCTGGGCGCCTTGCCGCCAAAACTGCCAACGATGAAGACCCAGATAACTTCATCCTCATGCACGCCATGGGAGCGAATACCGCCGGGCAGTTGGGAAGCGTCATCGCAGGCGGCATTTTACTTTCGGTGGTGAGTAAGATACTGGGGGTTTGATAAAAGATTGACCGCTGACGACAGACCGCAGATAACAACAACGTCCTAATCTTATTGAAGAGTCCGCCGTCAGCAGTCGGCGGTCATTTTCTCGTGCAACAAAGAAGCAGACAATAATGTGGTTTAATCGCGGCATGGATTCTTCCCTGCTGCCCTTCTTTCAACCCACAGGGTGGTCATCCTTGGCACATCCACCTCGCCAGAAAAACTTGGTTATGGCGTTGCCCGCAACCTCGTTCAAAGCGGGTACCAAGGCGCGGTCCATCTTGTAGCGCAAAAAAGCGGCGAAGTTTTTGAGAAAAAGATCCACACGAAGAGATAGATATCTATCCGTTGCGCGTTCTGGCAAGAGGGCAGTGGCTGTGGATATACGATTCAAAGTTTGTGCAAGTTAATTTTTCGGTTTCATTTATACTAACTCGGTTATTAGAATCTATTCATGATAAGGAAAAACCATGAACCAAGAAAATGCACTTCCGCCAAACCGTCCTGTCCATTTTTATGAGAACACAAAATGGAGATTGCTTTCTTACGGCATCTGGCTTGGGCTTATTTTGCTCATTGCTGTGATCGGAATGATCGGCAAAGCTGGCAACATTTCTGCACTTTTTTCTGGAAAAGCATTCAGTTCAATGATGCAAATTTGGCTGATCACCGCAATGATCGTCCCTCCAATGGTGATGCTGGTGGTTTCAGGTCATATTGATCTTTCAGTGGGTGCTGTTGCCGGGTATGTTGGCACTGCCACTGCCTTTGCCATGTCTAATGCCGACATGGGTGGATGGGTTGGAATTCTAATTGCCATCCGAACCGGGTTGTTCATTGGGTTGATACATGGCATTTTGGTTGGCGGGCTCAAGATCCACAGTGCGATCGTCACTTTGGGAACCGCCACCCTTGTACGTGGTTGGTCTCTTAAATTAGCGGAGCAACCACTATTTGCAGATAATCTAGATTCATTAAGCTGGCTTATGATTCCCACTGTTATCTTGATGCTGATCTTTGTCATTGCCATTGTTTTTGTTTCTGAATTCACCCCTCTGGGCAAAAAGAAAATTTCAGACCAATCAGTTGAAGAAGCCCGATTGCCACGCATCTTACGCGCCACGCTTCCTCATGTGTTGGTGAGTTTGGCAGCAAGTTTTGCAGGGCTCTTGTTGCTTGCAAGGCTTCAAGTAGCGTCTCCTGGTTTAGGGCTTGGGTTGGAAGTAGATGTTCTTCTACCAGTCTTGATGGCTGGAATTCCACTTGGTGGCGGATTGGTGAATATTATTGGCGCCATAATCGCCAGCCTCGCCCTCCAGTTGAATGATACGCTTTCCATCATAGCGGGAGACCCAGTTGCGCAATCCTTCTCGACCCAAGGGTTTCAAATTCTATTCTTCGCCGTTTTAGGGAAACTATATTTCTGGGCTGCTGATAAAATTTATCAGAAACGGGCGAACTCAAAGTAAATCAAAAATCCCTGCCCAGCCCGGCAGGGATTTTGTTATATCTATTTTGGAAATTCTACAAAGGAGCATGACATGACCGCATTTGTAATTTTTGATGTTGAAGTAACAGAGCCAGCAAACTATGAAGGCTACAAACAGCTTGCCGCCCCAACTGTTGCATTGTATGACGGCAAATATGTGGTTCGCGGCGGGCACGCGGAAAACCTTGAAGGCGATTGGCAACCAAAACGAATCGTGGTGTTGCAATTCGAAAACGTGGAACGTGCCAAGGCGTGGATCAATTCGCCAGAGTATGCCGAAGCGCGGGCATTGCGCCACAAGTATTCGATCTCAAAAGCCATTGTTGTAGAAGGAGTGTAGGTTGAAACTTCTTGAAGAATGGATCACAGGTTTTGAGGGCAAGACCATCAGCATAGCAGCGCAAGACCTTGAGACGGGCAAAAAAATTTTTATTAATGCTGATGTGAATATGCACCCTGCCAGCACCATGAAGGTGCCAGTGATGATGGAAGTGTATCGTCAGGAAGAGGCGGGGTTGCTTGCGCTGGATGAACCGCTGAAAATTTTCAACTCATTCAAAAGCATTGTGGATGGCAGCGAGTTTTCGCTCGAAGAAGTGGATGACTCGGACAAAACCTTGTACGCGAGAATCGGTGAGAGCGAAACCATTCGCGAGTTGAATCGGCTGATGATCGTGCGCTCGTCGAACCTTGCCACAAATCTATTGATGGAGCACGTCACCTGCGCCCGAGTGGATGCCTTCATCAAAGAACTCGGCATTGAGAATATGACCGTCATCCGCGGACTGGAAGATAAAAAGGCGTATCGACTGGGCATGAACAATGCTGCCAGCGCAAGAAGCTCCACGCAGATGATGAAATTGATCGCAGAAGGCAAGGTTGTATCGCGGAAGATCTGCGATGAGATGATCGAGGTGATGTTTGGGCAGGAGTTCAATGAAAGCATTCCTGCGCTTCTCCCTGCCAATGTGAAAGTCGCACACAAAACCGGTTGGACGGGCGAATTCTTCCACGATACAGGCATTGTGTTCCCGCCAGATCGCAAACCGTATGCAATCACTTTGTTCACACATGGTTTCCCCGAGAACGATGATTCTCAAGCTCATCACTGCATGGCACAAATTTCAAAAATCATTTACGAAGAGGTTTTATGATCACCCTTTCTAGCCTAACCTATTACCCCATCAAGTCTTGTCGCGGATTCGATGTCTCTGTAAGCCATATTGAACGCATGGGTCTAGAAAATGACCGCCGCATGATGGTCGTTACCCCCGAGGGGAAGTTTCTCAGTCAGCGAGAATATTCTCGCTTGGCGCTGGTCAACCCCGTTTTGAAGGATGAAGCGGTTACTTTATCCGCACCAAATTTTGAGACGATACAAATTGCGGTTCGATCCACTGGCACACCCATACCTGTCGAAATCTGGAACAGCAGCGGAGTGGACGCAATTGACCAGGGCGATGAAGCCGCTGCATGGTTTTCAGATTGGCTTGGTATGAGTGCGCGTCTCGTCCACATTTCGGATGGTTTCCAACGCAAGGTGAATCCGCTGTATGCTGTTAACCCTGATGACCACACCGGATTTACAGACGGCTACCCAATTTTGATCATCTCTGAAGAATCGCTTCAGGATTTAAACTCGCGGCTTGATTCGCCCGTACCCATGAATCGCTTCCGCCCGAACCTTGTGGTGAAAGGTTGCGAGCCATTCGCAGAAGACACGTGGAAGCGCATTCGTATTGGGACTGTGGAGATGGCGCTGGTGAAGGTTTGTCCGCGCTGTGTGGTGACAACCATAGACAAAGAGACGTTAGCAAAAAACAAAGAGCCGCTCAAAACACTCGGGCAATTCCGCAAACATGAGTTAGGCGCGATCTTCGGGATGAATACAATTCCTTTGAATGAGGGAATAATTGAAACTGGAATGACTGTGGAGATCTTGGAATAATGGGCTTTACCGACATCCTTGGTTAGATCGGCTTGGCAACGTATTCAGCGCCTGCATTGAATTCTGTTTGGGCAATAATTGGGGTGGTGACGCTGGTGAATAAATTTAGACGATAGACCATGGACGAT
>JBDKJK010000416.1:0-2586 GCA_039796675.1 Chloroflexota bacterium | reverse complement strand
AAAGAAAACAACCCCGCACACGTGCGGGGTTGTTTGAGATGCTTACATTTAGCTTTTCTTGCCTTTCAACTCATCGCGGAAGATAATGCTCATGACGATGCTAACCACGCTCATGACCAGGCTGCCGAACAAGGCAGACCAGAATCCATCTACTGAGAGACCGATGCCGAGCGATTGCCCAATGGTGCGGGTGAGCAATAACATGCCGGTGTTGATGACCAGGGTGAACAAGCCAAGCGTAAGGATGATGAGCGGGCAGGTGAGAAATTTGAGCAGCGGGCGCACCAGCGAGTTTAGCAAGCCAATGATGAGCGCCAGCCAGATGATGCCGACCCAGTCGCCGAGATAGTCGATACCGGGCACGATCCACACGGCGGCAAATAATGCAACAGCGTTGATGACCCAGCGGATGATAAATTTTGTCATGTTGACTCCTTGCTTTTAACTACGCAAAAGGTTTTACGAAGTTGCCTGCATCCAGATCAAAGTGCGGAGGGGTTTGAAGCCTGCAGCTCGGATGGCTTCGTCGTGGTCGCCGGTTGGGAATTCAAGCGAGATGGTTGGATAGAAGGGACGCAGGTCTCGCCGTGCTTGCAGGAGCAGTGCCGTCAACGCCTCAGGCGCGGACCTCTCGCCTGTTGCGGCAAAGAGGCTTTCGCCTCGCCCGGTGGGAATCCACGAGAGGGTGGCGAGCAAATTATCTTTACGAGTGGCTGCCCATTGGCGGACGTTGACGTCGATGAACATGAGGTAGAGCCAGTTGAGCAGACCCGGCTTGAGCGTGGAAAAGTTCCAGTTGATGTGCCAAGCCATTTCGGCGGGGTAGAGGCGTGAAAGCCAGTTGAGTTGAGTTGACCAAAAGCGTGGGTGACGGTTTGTGATGGCGATGTCCGTTTCCACATTTTGAAGGTTTGAATCAGTGGTGGCTTGCCAGGCGGTGCGGCGGGCGCGCTCGGTGAAGCCTAAAGATTCGTAGAGATGGATGGCTTCGGGGTTGTCGGCGCGGACGTGCAGCCAGAGATCGTGGACGTTCTTTTCGCGGGCGTGCTGCATGGCTCGCAGGGTGAGGGCGCGGGCGATGCCGCGGCGGCGATAATCGGGATTAACAGCGACGTTGGCGATGAGGTAGAGGCGGTGTTTGTTCTGTTTGAAGGGCACAAGGCTGACGTTGCCGACGATGTGGTTGGCTTCTTCCCAGATGTAGCCAGTGAGTGGCAGGGATGTGCTATCTGCAACGCGGTTTGCCCATTTGAGGAAGGAGTTGTCATTGCCTGCGCGGCGCATGTCTTGCACGTAGCGCCTGCCGTCGCTATCCATGGTGCTGGCAAAGCATTGTTCGATGAGGTCTGCCACGGCGGGCAGGTCGCGCAAGATGCTGAGGGGGCGCAGGTGGGGGTGATGTTCTTCGCGCGCGGGGATGGTGATGCTTGCCATGTTTGCGATTATAGCTTGGGGAGTTGGGAATCGGGAATGGGGAGTTGTATAATGCGTTTAAGTGATTTATAAGGTGTTTATACAGCATTCTGTAATAAGTTGCTACCCAGCTAATTATATTGAAAACCCAAAACCTTAGCCACGAATTACACGAATTTTCACGAAACACATACAAGAATTCGTATGAATTAGCGAAACCTGTACTGAGTGTGTCGAAGTATTCGTGGCAAATTTCTTGATTTTGATCTCATGGCAGCAACTCGAGTTAAGTAGCATAAGTTTTCTTCAATTAATCTTAATGAAGTTGAATAGTGATTAAACTCGACACTCAAAGTTGATTAACATTGATAACCAGCTAACAAAGCGTGCAGCAATATACTAGCTGATCTTCTGTTCTTCCGGTCACGAGAGTGGGCAGACTCATCAAAACACAATCACTCTAACTCTCCCCTTGACTCATTCTCCGCCCCGTCATAGAATACCGCCCAACATGATTAACAAGTCCGCGCTCAAGCACCACCATCATCATATTCAACCCCCGCATGGTCGGGAGGTTTATGTGCGCGTACCTGTGATTAGATAGCAGATACCCATACTTCACCTCATCAAGCCCCGACCCTGTGTCGGGGCTTTTTGTTATCTAAGTGCGGACGATGGAAGCCCGTCAATGGTCCATCGTCCATCGTCCATCGTCAACCGCAAATCAAGAAAAGGAAAATTAATGACACCCCAACCCACCCTCCGTCTTTCCCTCCCCTCCAAAGGACGCCTCATGGACGACTCGCTCGACTTCCTCGCCGAGTGCGGACTCTCCGTGCAGAAACTTAATCCGCGCCAGTATCAGGCGAAGATGCCCGCCCTGCCCGAACTGACCGTCCTCTTTCAACGCCCCAGCGACATTGTGGTTAGCGTCCGCCAAGGCAGTGTGGATTTTGGCATTACGGGCATCGACGTGCTCGAAGAAAATCGCGGCGACAACGGCGAGATCATCGTCCTGCATGACGAACTCGGTTATGGCGGCTGTGTACTCATGCTCGCCGTCCCTGAAGCGTGGACAGATGTTACCGACATCCCTTCGTTGAAAAAGTATGTGACGAGTCTCAATCATCCATTAAGAGTTGCTACAAAATTCCCCGTCCTCACCGAACGCTT
>JBDKJK010000415.1:0-8259 GCA_039796675.1 Chloroflexota bacterium | reverse complement strand
GTCTGTTTGCCCAAGCCATGCAGCAAGAGGAAGCCCGTGTTCGCATCATGGACGGTACCTTCACACCTGGGCTTGATCAGCGTGCTGGGGCTGTCTTTCAATCTTACGGCATGAACGTGACCGAGGTTGCGCCCTCGCCCGAAGTGTACAGTCAGACCATTATCGTGGTGTATGGACCGAAACTCTACACCATCAAATGGCTGCAAGCCACCTTCGGAATTTCCGAACGACAGATCCGCTTTAGCCCTGACCCGAACCAAACCGTGGACATCGAGATCCGTATCGGCTCTGATATTGCGGGAACCATTCCTTAAAACAAACAAAACATCCCCTTCTTTTCAAGAAGGGGATGTTTTTCTTTAACCATTCAGTGTGTTGCGGAACCAATCACCGATCAGCCAATATTTGAAATCTGCACCCTGATTGCACTGGATGCCCGCATATACACCATAGACCAATGCTGCCAACGGCATGGCGCTAATGATGCATGCGAATGGAATACAAAGTAAGCCGATCAACACCGTGCTTAAGGTGCCAGTGATCGCCCAGGCAACGCCGGTTAACACACCTCCGCCAACCCACCAGATCAATTGAAAAACCAATCCCTGCAGCGATTGATATGCAACATATCGCGAGCGGTCTTTATAGATCAAATAGATCGCTAATGGAACAGCCGGACCCAGAAACCCTGAAAATAGATTCGCCAACATACCCAAATGAGCAAGCATTGCCCATTGACGCTCTTCCTGTGGGGTCAGAGGCAGGGCAGGGGGCTGTTGGGGCATTTGTTCGTTCATGAGATTCTCCTTTGGTTATGAAGCTATTGTTTTAGATCAATTAAACTTTTCACTGAAAATTATAGCAATACTCTATACCATCTTAATACGGGAGATACCTCTTTAAGTCGCAACTCTTGGGTGAGTTGGTAAACAAAAAAGCCCTGCGTGATGAACGCAGGGCTTTGAGAACGAGAGAAGGTTATGCCCAACCCTGATTGCGAATGAAATCGCTGATCATGGGGATGCGGACATCCTGTCCCTGATATGCCTGATATGCCCACCAGAACATGACGAGGAAGAGAACAGTGCCACAACCCAGTGTGACGCTGGAGATAATGGTCAACGCAACGCTTGCAACGAGCGACTGCACAGCGTTAAATTTAACATAAGGACGATTCTTCTTGTCTTCCATAAAGAGAACGACGATGGCGATGATCGGAATGGCGTATCCGAGTGCTGCCCACAGTTTGTCGTCCTGGGTGACGTCTGACATAGGTGCTTGAGACATGGTTTATTCCTCCGAATAAGTGGGTTTGATTTTCAAGTATTTTACAACCTTTCGCATGTTCATGCAACCAAACGAATTCACCCAATGGTACTGATATATTACCAAGCGCCGAAATTCTGCTTAATTACTGAGACCAGCGGTAAAATTTGAACATGCCTATTCGTATCGTCTTCATGGGGTCGCCAGATTTTGCGCTGTCTACCCTCCGATCTCTTGTATCTCATTACCAGGTCGTGGGTGTTGTTACCCAGCCAGATCGTACCTCAGGGCGCGGACGTGAACTCAAAGCCCCGCCGGTCAAATTGCTGACTCAAGAATTGAACATCCCCGTGATGCAGCCACAGAAATTGCGCGACCCAGAAGCCATGCAACAACTTCAAGCATGGAATCCCGACCTCATAGTTGTTGCCGCCTTTGGGCAGATCCTCCGTAAAGATGTGTTGGACATGCCAAAGTATGGCTGCATCAATGTGCATGCCTCTTTGCTTCCGCGTTGGCGTGGGGCGGCGCCCATCAATGCCGCTGTGCTGGCAGGAGATGAAGAGACGGGTGTGACCATCATGAAAATGGATGTAGGACTCGATACCGGTCCCATGCTTTCCAAACGTTCCATCCGCATCAGCCCAGACGATACAGCGGGTTCACTTTTCGAAGCTTTAGCCACACTGGGAGCGGGTCTACTTATTGAAACCCTGCCTGCTTACATGGAAGGCAAACTACCCCCACAGCCTCAACCCGAAGATGGTGCAACATACGCGCCCATGCTCAAAAAAGAAGATGGACGGTTAGACTTTAATCAGCCAGTTGTGGAATTAGAGCGACGTATCCGCGCCATGAATCCGTGGCCCGGCGCGTGGTTTGAGTGGAATGATACTGTGCTGAAAGTAGGGAAGGGATCTGTCAGCGAAGCTAAAGGCAAAGCAGTGGGGAGCAGGCTTATCGTCGACGGGAGACCCGCGGTAACCTGTGCGGATGGGGTCTTGATTCTGGATGAAGTCCAACCGCCGGGCAAGAAGATGATGCCCGGGAAGGCGTTTTTATCCGGCGCGCGAAATTGGGAATCATCGTAGCAATTTGAACAGCACGGGGTTATAACGTTCAACTTAATACTTGGAGGAAGCATGTTCAATTGGAAAGTATTTCTTGCTGAGTTTATCGGCACGTTTGCGTTGGTCTTCATTGGGGCGGGCGCTGGCGCTGCGAATGCCGGGTTGGTGGGTGTGGCACTTGCTCATGGCTTAACGGTAGCAGCCTTTGCATATACCTTCGGGTATATTTCTGGCACTCATATTAACCCTGCAGTGACGTTTGGTCTGGCTTTGCAGGGCTCGGTGAAATGGAATGATGCTGTGTATTATTGGCTTGCGCAGTTTGTGGGTGCAATCGTGGCAGCAGGCGCATTGCATTGGGTTGCCAGTCAATTGGGCGGGACGATTAATGCAGGCGCGACGGTTGGTGTGCTGACTGACTCTCAGCCCGTTGCGGCGATGATCGTAGAAGCAATATTGACCTTCTTCCTTGTCAACGCCATCCTTCATACGGCGGTGGCAGGCAAAGGTGGTTCTATGGCAGGGTTTGCCATCGGTATGACCTTGACCGCAGCAATTTTGGTGGGAGGCCCGCTGACAGGTGCTTCTCTCAACCCAGCCCGTACTCTTGGACCAGCCATTTATGCCGAACCAAGCCTGGCGAATGTGTACACCTATGTTATTTATCTGTTTGGTCCGTTGATCGGCGCCACTCTGGCTGTGTTGGTGTACAACGTCTTCAATGGAACAGATGAAGAAGCAGAGCCTGCTCAGGTTGAGGTAAAAGCTCCCGCCAAACCTGTTGCCAAAGCGCCAGTTCGCAAAGCCGTTTCAAAAGTGAAAAAATAGTAATCCTTGGTTTAAGATCAAGCCTCCATCTTCAAGATGGAGGCTTTTTGTTTTACAATTAATCCATTGGAGGCACTCTTATGACCAAATATATCGGCGCGATCGACCAGGGCACGACCAGCACTCGTTTTATTGTTTTCGACCATAGCGGAAATATCGTTTCCGTAGATCAGAAGGAACATCAGCAGATCTACCCCAAACCAGGCTGGGTGGAACATGATGCGCTTGAGATTTGGCAGCGCACACAGGAAGTGATTGCCGGAGCTTTGGCAAAAGGTGGGCTCTCCTCTGAAGATATTGCTGCGATCGGTGTGACCAATCAGCGCGAGACCACCCTCGTTTGGGACAAAAATACGGGTCAGCCGATTTACAACGCCATTGTCTGGCAAGATACGCGCACAGATGCAATTATTTCCAAGTTTGCCAAACAAGGCGGGCAAGATCGCTTTAGAAAAAAGACCGGCTTGCCGTTGGCTACGTATTTTTCAGGACCCAAGATCAAATGGATTTTGGAAAATGTAAAAGGTGCAAAAGAACGTGCGAAAAAAGGCGACCTGCTTTTCGGGAATATGGATACCTGGATCATTTGGAAGTTGACCGGTATACATGTGACCGATGTGACCAACGCCTCACGCACCATGTTGATGAATCTCAAGTCTTTGGATTGGGATACCGAAATTTTGGAGGTGATGGGTATTCCGCGCGCCATGCTGCCGGAGATCAAATCCTCTTCGGAGGTGTATGGGTATGTGGGGGCGGGGGCTCCGCTGCGTGGGGTGCCGGTGGCTGGAGACTTGGGCGATCAACATGCCGCACTCTTTGGTCAGACCTGTTTCAAAGCAGGCGAAGCCAAGAACACATATGGCACCGGTTGCTTTATGTTAATGAATACTGGCGAGAAACCGGTTCAGAGCAAAGCGGGTCTGCTGACCACGCTTGGGTACAAAATCGGTGATAAGAAGCCGGTCTATGCCTTGGAAGGTTCAATTGCGATTGCTGGCGCACTTGTGCAGTGGCTGCGTGATAACTTGGGCATGATCGAAAAGTCTTCTGATGTGGAAGAACTGGCGAAGACGGTGGATGATAACGGCGGTATTTATTTCGTTCCTGCTTTTAGCGGCCTGTACGCCCCATATTGGAAGTCTGATGCGCGCGGCGTGATTGTGGGCATGACTCGTTATGTCAATAAGGGGCATATTGCCCGTTCGGCGCTCGAAGCCACAGCTTACCAGACCCGTGAAGTGCTCGATGCAATGGAAAAAGATTCGGGTGTCAAACTCCGCACCTTGAAAGTGGATGGCGGCATGGTGTTCAATGAAATGCTGATGCAGTTCCAGTCTGATATTTTGAATGTTCCAGTGGTGCGCCCGAAAGTGGCAGAGACCACGGCTCTTGGCGCGGCGTATGCAGCTGGTCTTGCCGTTGGGTTTTGGAAGGATACGGATGAATTGAAAAAGAATTGGGGGCAAGATAAAGAATGGAAGCCAGATATGAATACAAAGACCCGCGCAAGTCTTTATGCGGGTTGGAAGAAAGCGGTCACACGCACTTTTGATTGGGTTGAATAAAAAGACAGGACGGCTTTCGCCGTCCTGTTCGTTTAAGCGCGATAGGGTTCCTCTTGCACAATGTGCCCGTACACGATCTTTACAAATAATGCAGGGATGAACCACTCGAACCCAGCTACAGGCGGGATGATGTAATAATTCACCAGAATAGCCAGCATGATAATTCCCATAGCGGATGGGCGTTGAAGATAAAGTGGCAGGCGTTGAACGGCTGCAGAGACAATCAGCATGACCACATACCAGATGATGCCGTAGGTCAGGTTCATATTTCCGAACACGAGTCCGATGAGAATGGGGTGAATGTGAAGGAGAGTAAAAGCAAAATGATTCTTTGCCAGCGCGGTGAACCCTGTCTCTTCGGGTTGCACGGGGGAGTGATAGAAACGTTTGCAACTGTTAAGTGAATTGGCGACCACGCCGCCGAGCACATCCAAGGCAATCAAGAGAGCAATGGCGTATTGCCACCAAGCCCAGCCCATGGCATTGTGCCACCAGAACCAGCCAAGTAGGGCAGTGGAAAGTACGCCAAACAGCCAGACGAGATTCTGTTCTG
Source organism: Chloroflexota bacterium (assembly GCA_039796675.1). Classification (GTDB taxonomy): domain Bacteria; phylum Chloroflexota; class Anaerolineae; order Anaerolineales; family Villigracilaceae; genus Villigracilis. The sequence goes on along the minus strand of JBDKJK010000415.1, from coordinate 2,974 downwards.
CTTGAGTCGCGCCGGTGCCAAAGAAGCCATCCGGTTTGCCGGAGTATGTCCATTCGATATTGGTTTTCATGATTCTCCTATGGTGGGTTTGCAAAACCAATTGCAGGGATTGAGATATTGTTTGTAGCGCGTGACGATTTCTTTGCCGAGCAACGCGCCACCAACCCAGAAGGTGGCTTCGCCGAAAAAGATCAACAGGGGAGTGGCGGCGAGTTTGGTGGCGGTGGGAATTGAAAAGAAAGGCAGCGCGATCAAGCCGCCATATAAAAGCGTGGAGAGAATCACCAGACCGATGCCCAGCGGAAACATCCATGCGGCGGGCGGCGGCGGTGCGGGATTTTTATCGATGAGATGTTTTTTCAAGATGGCGCTATAACGGTTGAGCAGAATGAAATCTGCAAGGCGCGGCGAGATGGCGTTGATGCCTGCAAAGAGGCGTGTGCTGAAACCACCCATGATGTGAGCCGTGCGGCGATTGGCAATCATGGTGAGAAGTTCGGCGGCAATTTTTTCAGTAGGTAAAATCTTCACACTCATCTCCTGCCAGATGGCGTGATAGGGACGCTCCGCTTCGGTATTGGCAGGGCTGGGGGAGAAGTAGCCAATGCGCACCTTGCTTTTTTCGAGCGCCAATTCGCGGTTCACAGACTCGATGAAGGTGAACATGCCAGCCCGGGTGGCGGCATCCACGCTGTAGAAAGGGAAGGCGAGGCGTCCATCGGCGAACCCGCCAATATGGACGATCATGCCGTCATTGTGCTGTTTCATCAGCGGTAGAAAAGTTTGGGTTAGCAGAATCGCGCCATGTAAATTGGCGTTGAGAAGTTTATGAATTTCATCGGGTTGATGTTCTTCTAGTGGCTTGCGGGTATCTGTGCCGATAGCGTTGACGATGACATCCACTTTGCCGAACGAATCAGAAATGAATTTACGCAAAGCCAAATGACTTTCGGAATTATCGAACTCAAGCGCATGGATGGTGGTTGATGCGGGCATCGAGTCCGCGAGCGCTTGCAAGGTAGGAAGATTCCTGCCTGCCAGAATGACTTGCGCGCCTTGTGCCGCGAAGGCTTGTGCAAAGGCAGAACCAAGCCCGCCGCTTGCGCCTGTGATGAGTACAACTTTGTTTTTGAAGTCAGATTTCATTTGTTTTCCAATCCGTTCATGAGAAGTTTGATCGAACTGAGCAGAACTTTTTTTGCATCCACTCGTTCGGGGTCAAGCATGGTTAATTCCAGTGTGCCTTCGTAAAGTGCGGCGAGAGTCAATGCAGTTTCGCGGGCATTCACCGCTTTGAACTCCTTACGATTCATGCCTTGTTGGATGAATTGCTCCAGCACACTGCGATAGGTCTGTAAAAAGGCGCGGATATGATTTTTTACTTTGACGTTGCGATGTGCAAGTGAATACAACTCATAGGTGATGGGGATGTACTCTTGTGCCGCTTCGATGCTCTCGCCAATGTATATTTCAAGCCGCGCACGAACGGTCCCTTCAGCTTCGAGCAAGGCGCGTAGGTCTTTCATGTCCTTGTCGATCAACTGTTCCATTATGGAAACGATGATCTCTTCTTTGCTTTTGTAATACCAATACACACCACCAACACTTAGCTTGGCAGCTTTGGCGATATCTTCCATGCGAGTTGCTTCAAAGCCTTTTTTAGCGAAGACCTTGATGGCGGAGTTCAAAATGAGCGGAATCCTCTCGGCGCTGACGTCGGGTTTCGGAGACATGCTTCCTCTTTTTATTGGTTATTAAGTTAAAAAAATAACCGAATGATTACTCGGTTATTTTATCGGATTCGGAATTTTCGTCAAGGGCTAAACTTCAATGGAAGTTGGCTCTCCCAAATTTAGCCAGCGGACTTTACTTCCCAGCCCTGCCGTGTCAAACTCTTTCGAGATGACTTCTCTGCCTTGTACAAAATGTTTCCAACCTTCGTAGTGGATGGGGATAATCGTACATGGATTTAAAGCCCGCGCCGCCTTCACACCATCTTTAGCATCCATCGTAAAACGGATCGGACCCGTAACTGGGAAGCTGGCTCTGCCCAAGTGAAGCATTGCCACGCTGACAGTGAATCGCCCCGCGACCTGGTCAATGCCGTGATAGTAGATCGTATCGCCCGTGATGTAGAACGCGCCATTCTGTTGCCCCTCCCATTCAAGCATGAATCCGATTGTCTGCCCCGCGAACGGACGTGCGATCAAATTTCCATGTTGGGCGGGTGTGGCAGTGATTTTGATTTTGGTATCACCCGATTCCAGAGTTGTGCTTTGCCAATCTGCCATCCCTTCGGCGTTGCCGCGCAGACGTTTTTCGCCCGAGGTGGTGGTCAGCACACGTTTGGCTTTTGGCAAAAAGGCACGACCGGCTTTATCGAGATTATCTTCGTGATGGTCATGGCTTAAGAGCACGGCATCTATTTTGCCAAGCGATTCGATGGAAACGGATGGTGCCGTTAATTTGGTTGACCCCGTGCCCCAGCCGAAGTAATACTTCCCTCCGGGCGGGTCAAAGGTCGGGTCGGTGAGGAGGCGAAGATTTCCGATTTCAAGCAGGGTGGTTGCCGCGCTGATGTGGGTGATCTGTATGTTCATGCTTCTATTGTATTTCTTTTTAACTATTTTTTCAGCCCATGAATTATGAAATCATCGTACAATTAAGCATTGAATTTGAAGGGATAACGTTATGAACCGTTCGGAACTTATTACCTCACTTAAAGCAAACCCGCAGGTGTCTGTGCTGATCGTTGGTGCAGGCATCAACGGCATTGGAACCTTCCGTGACTTGGCATTGAACGGAGTTGACGTATTACTCGTTGACCGGGGAGATTTTTGTTCAGGCGCCAGTTCGGCATCTTCTCACATGGCTCACGGTGGGATTCGCTACCTCGAGAACGGCGAATTTCGTCTGGTGCGTGAGGCGGTGAAAGAACGCAATCGCATGATTCAGAATGCGCCGCATATTGTCA
>JBDKJK010000414.1:0-2951 GCA_039796675.1 Chloroflexota bacterium | reverse complement strand
TTCTGCGCGGCGAGCCGATGATGATGGGCTACTGGAACAAACCCGAAGCGACCGCTGAAACAATGAAGAACGGCTGGCTGCACACAGGCGACATGGTGACGAAAGACGAGAAGGGATATTTTCATTGGCGTGCGCGTTTGAAAGATACGATCCGACGCGCGGGCGAAAATATTTCATCCGTAGAAGTGGAAGGCGTTCTGATGGAACATCCCGCTGTAAAAATGGCGGCGGTGGTTCCCGTCCCAGACGAGTTGCGCGGCGAAGAAGTGAAGGCATATATCGTGTTGAAGGAAGGACACACGCAAGAAGACACACCACCTGAATCAATTTTGGGTTATGCGCGCGAGCAGTTGGCGTATTTCAAAGTGCCGCGATTTATCGAGTACGCCGAAGATTTGCCGCGCACGCCATCTGAGCGGGTGGAGAAGCATAAGTTAGTGAAGATGAAAGCAGATTTGCGCGTCGGAAGTTATGACGCTGCCGAAAAAATTTGGCGGTAAAAGCAATTAAACACAAAGGACACGAAGGGCACGAAGATTTAAGGCTCTTCAGTTTTCCTTTGTGTACTTTGTGCCCTTCGTGTTTAAAAAAGAGGAATTTATGAACACACAACAACTCAACGAAACAATTTCAAAAACACTCACCGCATGGAACATCCCTGGCGGCGCAGTGGCGATTGCCCAAGGCGATGAGATTTTCACACAAGGCTACGGCGTGCTCGAAGCGGGCAAGCCCGAAGCGGTCAACGCAGATACCATCTTCGCCATCGGCTCAACCACCAAAGCCTTCACCTCCGCGCTCATCGGCATGTTGGTGGACGAAGACAAACTTAATTGGGACGACCCAGTAATCAAGCACTTGCCCGATTTTCAACTCTACGATGATTGGATTACCAAAAATATCACCGTGCGCGATCTGCTCTGTCACCGCCTCGGCTTGGAACGCGCCCAACGCCTCTACTACCATCGCGGATACGACCAGCGCGAAATCATCCGTCGAATGCGCTTTCTGAAACCAACTGCAAAATTCCGTACCGCATTTCAATATGCTAATCAACAATACGGCGCGGCGGGATTAATTGTCGAAGCGGTCACAGGCAAAAGTTGGGATGATGTCATCACCGAAAAAATCTTCAACGCGCTGAACATGTCCCGCACCTTCAGCGGCTACGACCGTCTCACTGACCACAAAAATTTTGCATCGCCTCATGCCGTTGCCGATGAAACCTATCCCGCAGGTGTGCGCTTCCTCGGCGAACAGCGCCCCACCGAGCAATTCAAAATTGTCCACGAACCTGCTGGCTCGATTCACACCACAGCCAACGACCTCGCGCAATGGCTCAATGCTCTTCTGCAAAACGGCGCGCCGCTCATTCAACCCGCCACCTTCAACGAACTCACCACGCCACAAGTCGTCATGCAAGACGTGCTCAACTCCGAACTTGCGCCGCTCGCCTATCTTCAACCCGCCACACATTTTTGGACGTACGCGCTCGGTTGGTGGGCGATGGATTATCGCGGCGAAAAAGTTCTCATGCACGGCGGTCAAATGCCTGGCTACAATTCCGCCGTCGCCTTTTTCCCCCAACGCAAACTCGCGCTCGCCGTCATGGTCAACGTCCATCAGACCCTCGCCCACGCCGCGCTCTTTTATGCCATCTCCGATATTCTGCTCGATAAAAATGACCGCGACTGGTCATCCGAATTTCAGATGGTCGCACAGGGATACATGGCAGAAGTTAAAAATCAAGTGGATGAAACCCGCCTCAAACGTGACCCGAACCTGCCTCCGTCCATCGGGCTGGATTCCTTCGCTGGGACATTTTCCAACGACCTCTACGGCGAGATGACCGTGACCCGCAAAGACAACGCTTTACAACTCACCTACGGCGCCAACACCGCCGCACTCGAACACTGGCAAGGTGAAACCTTCCTCGCACATTGGAATCTCGGCGCATTCATGGACGACTCGATGATTGCCTTCTCGCCCGATGGTAAGATGATGACACTGCTCAATGATAGAGCGGAATACAGGAAAATATCATGAACCCCACCGAACTCATCCTCTCAAATTTTGAAAAAGTATCATCCATCCCACGCGGCTCAAAGAACGAAGCGGCGATTCGCAACTGGCTCATTGACTGGGCAACGGAACGCAACTGCACCTCCAAGACCGATGCGGCGGGCAACCTCGTAATTTATGTCCCAGCTAGTAAAGGCTACGAAGACCGCCCGACTCTGATTCTGCAAGGTCATCTCGACATGGTCTGCCAGAAGACCTCCGAATCAAAGCATGATTTCACAAAAGACCCGATTCAACTCATCCGCGACGGTGATTGGATTCGCGCCAACGGCACCACCCTCGGCGCAGATAACGGCATTGGCATTGCGTTAATGATGTCCATTGTGGAAGATGAGTCAGTCAAACATCCGCCGCTGGAATTACTGTTAACTGTGGAAGAAGAAGTAGGGCTTGCTGGAGCAGATACACTTGACCCTGCTTTGCTTTCAGGCAAAACTCTAATTAATGTGGATTCCGAGACCGAAGGCGTTTTTACAGTAGGTTGTGCAGGCGGCGGGAATGTGTACATGACTCTACCTGTCACATGGGATGTAAAAGAAAAAGAAACGGTCTTCACCCTGAAGGTCAGCGGTTTGCAGGGCGGGCACTCAGGCGAAGACATCAACAAATTCCGCACGAATGCCAACAAACTGCTTGCCCGTGTATTAGATGGAATTCAACGCGACATCCCCATTCAGTTATCCGCGCTCAAAGGTGGGACAGCGCGTAACGCCATTCCACGCGACGCAGAAGCAATGTTCGTTTGTGCAACCAACAAAAAAGAATCGAGCAAAGAAATTTTTGCTGTTCTTCAGGCAACCATCCAAAATGAACTTGCCAAAACAGAAACAGGGCTGGTGTTATCGCTGAATGAAATCAAAAGCGAATCC
>JBDKJK010000413.1:0-5829 GCA_039796675.1 Chloroflexota bacterium | reverse complement strand
ATGAGCAGATAAAAAGGTGACTTCATGCCCATAATCGAAATTCATCCCGACTCGGATTTCCCAATTCAAAATTTGCCGTATGGAGTTTTCTCCACAAACCAGAATCCAAATCCACGGGTTGGGACGCGGATTGGTGATTTTGTTGTGGATCTATCCATGCTTGATGATGATGGTCACTTCGATAGAAAATATGGATTCTTCGCCGATGCTACATTGAATCGCTTCATGTCATCGGGGCGTGACGTGTGGCGGGAAATTCGTCAGCGTTTGATTCGGTTGTTGGGGCAGGAACAAGCATCACTTAAGACAGAGGCGCTGATTCCCATCCATGAAGTTCAGATGCATCTTCCTGTTGAGATCGGCGATTACACTGATTTTTATGCATCACGTGAACATGCTACGAATGTGGGCATTATGCTTCGCGGCAAAGAAAATGCGCTCATGCCCAATTGGCTGCATTTGCCAGTGGGCTATCATGGGCGCGCCAGCTCGGTGGTGCTTTCGGGTACGGAGGTGACTCGTCCGCGTGGGCAGGTGAAACCCAAAGACGCGCCGCTGGAATTCACGGCATCGCGCCAGTTGGATTTTGAATTGGAAATGGGCTTCTTTGTGGGCGCTGGCAATGAATTGGGTGAGCCGATCTCCATTGAAAACGCTCGCGAGCATATTTTTGGCATGGTGCTGCTGAACGATTGGAGTGCGCGCGATATTCAAGCTTGGGAATATCAGCCGTTGGGACCATTCCTTGCAAAAAATTTTGCGACGTCTATTTCGCCTTGGGTGGTGACAATGGATGCGCTGGAGCCGTTCCGCGTGCAGGGACCACAGCAAGACCCGGCGCCTCTGCCTTACCTGCAAGCTGATTCAGCAACTGGGCTTGATATTCAGCTCGAAGTGAGTCTGCAATCCACCCGCATGGACTCGCCGCAAGTCATCAGTCGTTCAAACATGAAACATTTGTATTGGAGCATCGAGCAGATGTTGGCACACCATACCATCACCGGCTGTAATATGCGTGTGGGTGACTTATGTGGCACCGGCACCATCAGCGGACCAACAGAAGATAGTTATGGCTCTTTACTTGAATTGACCTGGCGTGGTGAAAAACCAATCCAATTATCAAGCGGTGAAGAACGCAAGTTTTTACAAGATGGGGATGTGGTGAAAATGAAAGGCTATTGCCAGGGCGATGGGTATCGCATTGGTTTTGGCGAAGTGATGGGAAAGATTTACCCGACGAAGTAAATCTTTTACCGCGAAGCTCGCGAAGGACGCAAAGAAAAAAAACTTAGCGCTCTTTGCGGGCTTCGCGGTTAATGCTCTTATTTGTTCTTTGTCGCAATTGCAGTTGCGGCTGCCCTTGTATGTACGTTCAACTTTTCAAAGATTGCCTTCAAATGGCGTTTGACCGTGTTGGTGGTGATGACTAGTTTTTCAGCAATTTCTTTATTGGTCAACCCTTGAGCCAGCAAGTCTAACACTTCACGCTCTCGATCGGTGAGAATGCTTAGCTCGTTGGAAGTTTTGCTGGCTTTTTTGATTTCTGCCAAAATGCGTTTGAAGGCAGCCCGGTCGAAGGCTTGTTTTTCGATGTAGGTTGTGATGGTATGCTCAGCGTAGATACGTTGAATTTCTTCCGGCTCTGAAAGTCCGCTGACGACGATGGTGGGAATGTGATGCCCTTGTGTGATCTTCAGAAGTTGCAAGCCATCCATATTTTGACCGTCTCTCAGGGAAAGGTCTACGACGGCGAGTGAAAATCTGTCTTTACGTAATACGCCTAATGCCTCACCAAAGCTAGATGAGGTAACCGGCTGAAAATCAGATTCGCCGAGCAGGTCTTCGAGAATGCTGCGCCACCCGGCATCATCGTCTACGATGAGGGCTTTTGGGGTGGGGGCGGCTTGAGAAACTGGACCAGCTTTCAGATTAAGTGGCGAAGCGTTTACTTCATCCGTTTTAGGCGCTGCCACAAGAATCCGTTGAATGACTTCTTTGAATTCATTGCGCTTGAAACTTTCTTTGCGCAGGAAGGTGAAGGCGTTGTAATCGGTCAGCGCTTTGACGGCTACTTCAACGGTGGCAAAACCGGTTAATAGAATGGCGCGGCAATTCGGGTCGAGGTGACGGATGGCATCGAGCACGCGCAAACCGTCTTGGTTGTGATGGTCGCTGACGGATAGGGAAAGATCAACAACAGCCAACCGGTGCGGATTTGATTTGAGCGCAGTAATGGCTTCATCTACTGTGCTGGCAGTATCAATGTCGAAACCATTATCAGTGAGCAGTTCACTGATAATGCTCTGCCAGGAAGAATCATCGTCAACGATCAAAGCGCGCAGGTTCATGTTTGCTCCGCAATGGGAAATCTTAAATGGAAGGTTGTGCCGTGCGAGCCGTCGCTTTCAACGCTCACACTGCCGCCGAGGCGAGTCATTAACGTTTTGACCCACCACAACCCAAAGCCCATCTTGCCGGGGTGGGTGCGGCTGGAATGTTCAAGCTCGAAGATCTGTTCATGCAATTCTGCAGGAATGCCGCGCCCGGTATCGCTCACGGCGATCTCAACCCAATTTGAATTTTGTTTTCCTGAGATCATGATTCTGCCTTTGCCTTGCATGGCATCGATGGCATTTTCGATGAGGTTGCGAAACACGAATGAAAGGCTTTGTCCGCTGGCGTGTACCATTGGCAGTTGTTCGAGCCCGATCACTTCGATCTGAATGTCGGCGGGTGCTGCCACTGCCCGCACGGCATCTGTCACACGTGGCGCAACCTGAATGCGTTCCATGCGAATGGGGCGCAAGTGCGAAAGGTTTTCCTGCACGATCTGCATCGCGGCAGCAGCACTGCGTTCGATTTCGCTCAGGCTTTTGGAAAGATAAGCTTCTTCACCCAAAAGTTTTTCGTATTTATCTTGAATGCCCTGCACGCGTACAGGGATTACGCCAACTTTGTTATTCATGTTGTGTAATAAATTTGCAGAGATGTCTCCAACTGCGGCGAAGGTCTCAGCAATGAGATGTTGCTCCTGCGAAGAACGTAAGGCTTGTTGTCGTGATTCGTTTTGAACGGCGAGCACAGCATAGTTGGCGAGACATGCCAATACTTTTTTGTCCCATTCAGCCGTGTCGCTTCGGACTCCGCCCGTGGCTGGGTGAAACACTCCGAAGGTTCCCAACGCTGCGGCTTCTTCTCCACTCATCAGTGGGATGAGTAAAGCATTGGAATCCTTTTGATCTTCGTCAATGTTGCTGGTGATCTTTGTGCCATTCGAAGAGATTAACTCTACTTCTCCTTTTACATTTTTCAACCAAATGGCGCTAGACGTGGTGTTAAGCAGGTCGTTTGCCATTGCACAGAGATGGTCTAACACGATATTGCTCGGTTGTGAGATCAGCAGTTGAGCGGCTTCTTGCAGTGCGTCAAGCAGACGTACTTCTTGAATGGCAGTCACTGCATAGGTTGCTAGAGATTGCAGCATATGGCTGTCATCTTCGCTGAAGCCGCCGATCTGCGGGCTTTCAAGGTTGAGCACGCCTTCGAGCCGTCCGCTGGCGTTAATGAGTGGCACGCATAATTCAGAACGCATCTCAAGAGTCGAGTCGAGTGGGTAGTAAACGTCTGCCCATTGCTTCTCGCGTAGATCACGGATGAGCAATGGCTGACGCGTCCGCGCTACATGTGCCATTACGCTTTTGCCGTCGATGGGCAATTTCTCCACAAGCGGACGTTCCAATTGAAGCGAACTGACCGCACGAGTAACCAACGATTCGCCGCTTTTGTCTAATAAGCGGAAGATGCCGTACTGCGCATTCGTGAGTTCGAGGGCGAGGTTGAGAATGGATTCGAGGGTCTCTTCAAGCTTTTGTCTCGAAGAAATGAGCATCCCGGCGCGGCGCAGACGGGTGAGTTCATTTTCTTTTTGCGCCAGGTTTTGTTTGATTCCTGCCATGTGTCGTGCGTGAAAGATCGCCATCACTGCCTGGTTGACGAAGTTATGCAGCATCAATTCTTCGAACTGGGATAAAGTTCGACCTTCATATAAGTAAATGTAAAGCACGCCGAGCACTTCATCTGCGATGATCAATGGGAATGCGGCTACTGCTTTGACCCCCAGTTTTTGCTGATAGGGATGAATTTGCATATCCGCTTCTTCGTAGGAAAGTGTGCGGCGTTTGCGTTGAATGGAACGCATGCCAAATCCGTTTGAGCGCGGAATATCTTCGCTGGGGTTAATGCTCTGGGACTCATATCCCTCTGCATAAGCAACCACGCGCGTTTGCGCATCGAGATAATTTTTGATGGGGTCATACGCGTAAATGGAGGCAGAAAACCCCGGCACGACACGGATGGCGCTTTCCACAATTAGTTGCAGGCTGGAGGATTGGTCTTCGCTGATGCCGATCTGATTGATGGCAGTACTGATCTGGTTAAGGCTTGCAAGCGCCTCAAGCAGGCGCGGGTTCATGTCATCGGAAGAAAGAGGAAAGGGAGGTTGTGCCATGGAGTGTGAGTTCAAGAGATTATGTTAAGGCGATTGTACTTCATGGCAGATGAGAACACGGGCAATGCTCAGGGTGGGGAGATACCACTGCGTGGCACAAGCCACGCCCCTACAAAATTAAATGAAGCTTTGCACGGTTTGTAAACCAAGCTGAAATGCAAAATAAAAAAGTACCAAGCCGCAGGCAGCGTTTACAAAACGGAAAAAAGATGTGGTCATCCATTGCCTGCCCCAGGCAACGAGCCCTGCCATGACGAAGCACCACAAAATGGCGCCGGATAAAAAGCCAGCAAAGAAAATTGCGAAATGAATCGGTTCAGGTCCGCCGGTGATGGAAGCAAATACGGTGGTACCAAGACCCGTCCAGAAGACGATGTTCATTGGGTTGCCCAATGAGAGGAATGCGCCGCTGGCGAAATCTCCACGCTTGGAGGCGGATGCATTTTCATCCAAGCCTTTGCCGTGGCGGGCATCTCTGATTGCATCCCAGGCGAGTTTGATCATCAAGGAGATGCCAATCAGGCTCAAGATGGTTCTGGCGATATTGTTTTGAATGAGGAATGCCAACCCAGTCAGTGCAATGATTGCCCAGGTCGTATCACCGATCAGGGAACCAAACTGAACATACAGGGCGGGCAAAAATCCACGTGTAGAGCCGCGCCGAAATGTCTCTGCTGTGACTACCCCAGGTGGGGCACAGAAAGAGATCGCCAGAATGAAGGAAGATATAAGAAGTTGGGACATGGATTTGATTTTGGTTTTGGTAGGGGCGACCCTGAAAGGAAGCAGGAGGCGTTTTTGGGTAGTACGGGGTGGGTCGCCCCTACAAGAAGAAAACTGCCGACAGTGGATGCAAGCCCTAGTTCAAGCAGCCAACTGTCGGCGGAGAGTGAAGCGAAACCAGTGGTGCAGATTAGGCGTCGAAGTACATCACATATTCGTGCGGAGTCGGGCGCAGGCGAATGGCATCCACTTCGTTGGTGCGCTTGTACTTGATGTACTCTTCGAGCAGGTCAGGAGTGAACACGCCGCCTTTGAGGAGGAATTCATGATCGGCTTCGAGGGCATTGAGCACGGCGTCGAGGCTGGAAGGCACTTGCTTGATGAGCGCCTTTTCAGCGGGGGGCAATTCGTAGAGATCCACATCCTTGGGCTCACCGGGGTCGATCTTGTTCAAGATACCGTCGATACCTGCCATGAGCACGGCAGAGAAGGCAAGGTATGGGTTGGCGGTGGCGTCGGGTGCGCGGAACTCAACACGCTTGGCTTTCCAGCTCTTGGTGGCAGGGATGCGGCAGATGGCAGAGCGGTTGCGCTGAGAG
>JBDKJK010000412.1:0-7073 GCA_039796675.1 Chloroflexota bacterium | reverse complement strand
AAGATATACACGCAAGAAGAGATCAGGCAGAATAACGCGAAACCTGCCAGTGTGCGCAAAAAAGAATCAACGACAAATAATTGTTTGTCGAAGACCAGCGCCGCAAAGATGAAAACATTCTTCGTCCATTGGCGCGGACGCATGGTTTTGAACAGGGCTGTGAACATACCTTATTTTACCTGATACAATATTTTCATGCCCAAAGTTCGTCTGGATGTTCTGCTCGTAGAAAAAGGATTGGCGGATTCGCGCGCCAAAGCGCACGCCCTCATCATGGCGGGACAAGTGCGCGTCGCGGATCAAGTCGTGCTCAAGCCTGCCACTGCGGTTCAGCCTGATGCCACGCTGACGGTGGATACCGGTCCGCGTTATGTTTCGCGTGGTGGCGAGAAGATCGAAGGCGCATTAAAGACATTCAACATCGACGTAACCGGTTTTGTGTGTGCCGATGTGGGTTCATCAACGGGTGGGTTCACAGATTGTATGCTTCAGCATGGCGCAGTGAAAGTCTATGCCATTGATGTAGGGAAGGGAATTTTGCATTGGAAGCTGCGCAACGATCCGCGGGTGGTGGTGATGGAAGAAACCAATGCACGCTTTGTTGAATCCCTGCCGGAGAAAATAGATTTTGTGACCGTGGATGCGTCGTTCATTTCGTTAAGAACGCTATTGCCTATTATCAAGAAGTGGTTCGTTTTCTTTCCTCTTTCATCTTTTGACGAAGAAGGAAAGAAGAAAGAAGAAAGAACGATTGTCGCCTTGATAAAACCGCAATTCGAAGCAGGCAAAAAGATCGTCTCACGCGGCGACGGGGTGATCCGCGACCCGGAAGTGCATCGTCAGGTATTAATCGATGTGTTGACCTTCGCCAAGGCAGAAGGTTTTGGTTTGCGCGGGTTGGTGAAATCCACACTATTAGGACCAAAGGGAAACGCTGAGTTTCTGGTTTGGCTGGATATGAATCCAAATGATATTGTGGTGGAAGAGCTAGTGAATGGCTTACTCCCCGTTGATGGATTGGATGACCAAGATGAACTGCCCAAAGTGTAATTCTGAGCTGACCAAAAAATACTATAAAGGCATGTTCGAGGTGGACTCCTGCCCGAACTGTCGCGGCATGTGGCTGGATTTCAACGAATTGGATAAACTTGAAGATACAGCCTTCGACGATGATTTACATAAAGGCTCGCTTATCCACTTTCAAACTCGGACGGAGTTTTCCTGTCCGCATTGCGGAGAACAGTTGGATGAGTTCCAATATCGCTTATATGATCTGAGGTTAGATTTCTGTACAAAAAACAATCACGGCTTCTGGCTGGATGCAGGCGAAGACGAACGCGTCATGGAGATCATGCAAAAGCGTGCTTCAGAAACGCAGAGAAAGATCAGCGCCGAAGCAGAGTGGAAGCAAATGCTCAAAGGCATGCATGCCTTTCTGGAAAAGAAGAAGTAGGTCACGCTTGAAGCGTGACCTACTTCTTTATAAGACGGAATATGCACAGTAGGGGCGACCCGTCAAATTTCTACATGACGTCGTTGCGCAAAGGGAGGGTCGCCCTTTAGATGGGTCGCCCCTACTGTGAAACCGCGTAAGCAAATTACTTACCTGATCTTCGTAAAAAGAACTTGGTGATCTCCTCTGCGATGGCAGGCATGAGCGCCAAGCCGATCACCAATCCCCATTCACGTCCGCTCAAGAAATGAGTGTTGAAAATCGGTTGTAGGAAAGGCACAGCACAAACCAAGATCAACAAGGTCATCGAGATGCCTACGGCATACTGCATGTATTTATTCGAGCAGATACCGATGCGGAAGATGGAAGCACGCTCTGAGCGGACCGTGTAGGCACGGAAGAGTTCCGCCATCGAGAGTGTAACGAACGCCATCGTCTCAGCAGTCTGCACATCCACACCGCGCCAGTCGTGCGCAAGGACATACGAAAGCATGTTCGAACCTGCCGGGATCATCGCCCCAGCTTCGAGGTGCCATGCCAAGCCCATCACAAACGCGATCAACACGGCAGAAGTCTGCATGATGGTTTGCACGATGATGCCGATGCCCATCGAACGGTTGACGATCGGCTCGCTCTTGGCACGCGGCTTTTGGTCCATAATATCCGGGTCGCCTTTTTCCATGGCGAGTGCGAGCGCAGGCGCACCGTCGGTGATGAGGTTGAGCCACAGCAATTGGATGGCGGTCAGTGGTGCAGGCAGACCCGCAAGAGTCGCGAGGAAGATGATCATGATCTCAGCAACGTTCGAGGAAAGCAGGAAGAACACGAACTTTCGGATGTTCGAGTAGATGATGCGTCCCTGTTCCACTGCGGAGACGATGCTGGCGTAGTTATCATCGGTCAGCACCATATCGGCGGTGCCTTTGGCAACATCGGTGCCGGTGATGCCCATCGCCACGCCAATGTCGGCTCGTTTGATGGCAGGTGCGTCATTGACGCCGTCTCCGGTCATGGCAACGACTTCATCGTTGGCTTGCAACGCATCCACAATGCGCATTTTGTGTTCAGGGGAGACACGGGCGAATACATCTGTATCTTCGATCACTGACTTGAGCTGCTTGTCGTCCAGTGCGTCCAGTTCCGCGCCGGTCATGACCTTCTTGCCAGGTCGCAGCAACCCAATGGATTCGGCAATCGCCTTGGCGGTGTTAGGGAAGTCACCTGTGATCATCACCGTGCGGATGCCCGCATGGCGTGCATGTTCAAGCGCGGGTTTCACTTCGGTACGCGGCGGGTCGATCATACCCATCAGACCGACAAAGACAAGATTCTTTTCAAGGTCTTCGGTTTTAACTTCTTCGATATTATCTGGTACGTTCTTATCCAAACGATAGGCAAAGCCAAGCACGCGCAGGGCGTCTTTGGTCATGGCATCGTTGGCGGCAAGGATCTGTTTGCACATATCTTCGGTCAGATCACGCGGCTTGTCGTCCATGCCCTGATACTTCGAGCACAAGGTCATCACAATATCAGGCGCACCTTTGACAGCGATGACATCCCAATTCTTATGCTTATCATCGGTGAATGGTGAAGGGTCATTCGGGTTCGGATTCGTCACATCATGGATCGTGATCATGCGTTTGCGCTCGGAATCGAAGGGTACTTCATTCTCACGCGGATACGCTTCCTTGATATTGACGGGAATTGCGCCTGCCTTGGCGGCAGCAACCAGCAGCGAGCCTTCCGTCGGGTCGCCTACAATGCGATAGGTCTGATTTGATTCGCTCTCGCCCGTGGTTTCGATCAGGGAGTCATTGTTCAACACGCCCAGCCAAAGAGTCGAAAGGATGGCGGGGTATTGCTTTACCTCCACAGACTTACCGTCCACCTGGAACTCACCTTTCGGCGTGTATCCGGTTCCTGAAACGCTGACAGATTGCCCGTCCGCCCAGATGCGGGTGACCGTCATCTCGTTTTGAGTGAGCGTCCCGGTCTTATCCGAACAGATGACCGTGGCAGAACCAAGCGTCTCCACCGATGAAAGTTTGCGGATGAGCGCGTGGCGTTGGATCATTTCGCGCATGCCGAGCGCCAGTGAGATCGTCACCACGGCGGGCAGACCTTCCGGCACGGCGGCAATGGCAAGACTGATGGCAATGATGAAGACTTCGGTGATCTGTTCTGCGAAGGTTTTGAAATAATTGATCGGGTCGGAGAAAAGACCACTGATCTCTGTGTAATTGAAAAGCGCAACGATAAAAACGACGAATACCAGGATCAGCGAACCAATACTGAGCGATCTGCCGAGCTGGTCGAGCCTGCGCTGCAACGGTGTCTCTTCAGACTCCACGCCTTGAAGCATGGTGGCGATGAGACCGAGCTGAGTGTTCATGCCGGTGCTGGTCACCACGCCACGTCCGCGCCCGTAGTTGACCACGGTTCCCATGAACGCCGTGTTCTTGCGATCCCCAAGCGGAACGTTCTTATCAAGCACGGTTGCCGCATTCTTTTGCACGGGCAACGATTCACCCGTGAGAGAAGCTTCCTCCACGCGCAAGTTGATGGCTTCAAGTAAACGCAAGTCGGCAGGGATAAAATTACCAGCTTCTAAGAAGACAATATCACCCGGCACCAGGTTATAAGCAGGCACCGATTTGCGCGAACCATCGCGGATCACTTGTGCATCGGGCGCGGCAAGTTTTTGCAAAGCCGCCAGCGCCTGTTCCGCACGCTGTTCTTGAATAATGCCAAGCACCGAGTTCAAGACCACGATCGCCATAATAGCGCCAGCTTCTACATAATCACCCAGCAAAGCAGAGATGATCGAAGCGACGATTAAAAGAATCACCACAAAGTTATTGAGCTGATCCCACAATAAGGCGAGAAAACCCGGGCGCGGCGCTTCTCGCAATTGATTGGGTCCATACTGTGAAAGGCGCGCCTCCGCTTCAGCGGTCGTTAATCCTTCTTCATGAACTTCAAGATGGTTAAGAACTTCATCAGCACGAAGGGCGTGCCATTCCTGTTTTGTTTCTTGCGCTGTCATGCATGGCTCCTGAAAACAAGATCGCTTCGACACACATAAAACGAGACCACACACTTGGATGAGTGGTCTCTACAATTCCTTATAACGTTTGAAAAGTAAGTCGGGTTGTCAAAGCGCGTTGAGTCTATTCCCGTCCAAATGGATTGTCAAGCAGGCGCACAGACAAAAGTGTTGGGTACGTGTACAATCGTGCCATGTCCAAATTCAAATCGCCCATATCCTATTTTTTCATCACGATCCTTTTGATCGCGATCCTGGCAGTATTCGGTCCAGAAGAAAAATCATTAGGATCAAATGTCCGACTCGTCTACCTTCATGGAGCCTGGGTACTCACTGCGGAGGTTGCCTTCATTGCCGCGGCTCTCGCCGGACTTTTAGGCTTGGTCCTGCAACGTGACCTTTTCCACACTTGGAGTGCCGCTCTCGGGCGTACGGGTATCATTTTCTGGGTCACTTACCTGCCCTTGTCCATTCTTGCCATGCAAAGCAACTGGAATGGTCTCTTCCTTGCCGAACCGCGCTTTCGTCTGGCAATGATCTTTGCCGTTACGGGTATTTTGCTTCAAGTAGGGTTATGGCTGTTCAACACTCCTTGGCTCACATCGCTGGCAAACATTCTATACATCATCACCCTGCGCGTTATCTTTGCCACTGCCGAAAATATTATGCACCCGCCCCCATCCCCCATTTTTAATTCTGGGAATTATGTCATCATCGGGTTCTTTATCGGATTAAATCTACTGGCATGGCTCGCTGCTTATTTCCTGACGCGCATCCTGCTTAACCTCAAACCTGCCTCCTGACCCCTGGCTTTTCCATGTCCCGCATCCAATTACTGATCTATACCTCCATCCGCGTGGTACTTAACACCGCACACAGGATGATCTATCCCTTTCTCTCGATCTTCGCGCGTGGTCTCGGCGTCGATGTAAGTGTGGTTTCCGGGCTAATTGCCAACCGTGCCATCGTCGGCTCTTTCACCCCATTTATCATCCCATTCATCGAGCAACGCGGGCGGAGATTCGGCATGCTGTTAGGTCTCAGTTGTTTTATTGCAGCTATGGGGTTGGTGTCATTTTCCCCCACCGTCACATCCTTGGGCATTGCACTTGTCCTTAGCATGTTGGGCAAGGCTTTCTTTGACCCGTCCCTTACCGCACACATTTCGGACCAAACGCCATATTCCGAGCGCGGCAGTGCCATTGCCATTCTTGAATTTGCCTGGTCTTTCGCATTCATTCTAGGTGTGCCCGCTGTTGGCTGGTTGATCGCCCGCTCTGGTTGGGCATCTCCATTTTTCGCCTTCACACTCATGGGCGTAGCAGCCTTTCTTTACGTTGCCTTCACCCTAAAAAGCTCTACCAAACTCAACTTGCCTGAAGGCGGAGTTTTTGCAAATATTAAGGCTGTCTTTACATCCCCCGTCTCCCTGGTAGCCATCTCCATTGGTTTGCTGGTTTCCGCCGCAAATGAACTGGTCAACGTCACATTTGGAATTTGGCTGGAAGACTCCTTCCAATTAAAGATCGCCGCACTTGGGGCCGCATCTGCCATTATTGGGCTTTCAGAGCTGGGCGGCGAAGGCTTGGTCTTCGGTTTTGTAGACAAGCTGGGAAAAGTCCGTGCCTCCGGGGTAGGTGTGATTGCAAATTGTCTCGCGGCCATCTTGCTTCCGATTATTGGTCGCACACAAACTGGAGCATTAATTGGCTTGTTCCTGTTCTATATTACTTTTGAATTCACCATTGTCAGTATCATACCGCTCATCACCGAGGTCATGCCAAATGCAAGAGTAACCATGTTGTCTTTTGCCGGGGCAGGTCATTCCATTGGTCGCGGTGTAGGGGCGCTGCTTGCGCCAGGGTTGTATGGAGCCAGTTTCTCATACATCATGGTCATGGCAATTTTATTCAATCTAATAGGGCTTGTAGCTGTTTGGTATGTATCACATCATCACGACTGATACCAAAAGAAAAAAGTGAACTGGAACAAAAAAAGCCCCGTCTTGCAACGGGGCTTTTCATTACACTTTGGGCATCAACTACACAGAGTTGAGGCTGGAATTGATCTTGCTGAAAACATTACCGATGATCGGGCCGAGGATCATGAGAGCCGCGATAACAACGATAGCAACTAAAACAAGAATCAACGCATATTCGACCAAACCCTGACCTTTTTCCTTGGGTGAGAACAACATGGGAAATTTCTCCTTTCTTTTTAGATTTCTCAGAAGGTCTTTCTGAGATTGATTTTATTTTACACGGGCTTGCCTATTTTGCAAGCGCTTTTACTCATATTTCCCTAACAGTTATGTTAACCTTTCAGGGATAATGAGCGCCAGATTAAACAGAGTTAAGACTGGAATTGAGTTTGCTAAAGACATTGCCGATGATCGGGCCGAGGATCATAAGGGCTGCAATAACAACGATAGCAACCAAAACAAGGATCAACGCATATTCCACTAACCCCTGGCCTTTCTCTTTGGGTGAGAACAACATAAGTTTTACCTCCTTTCCTCTGGAATTTCCCACCCATCCTGTGGGATTTTTTTTACCTGCATATTGTGCAGGAAAA
>JBDKJK010000411.1:0-3043 GCA_039796675.1 Chloroflexota bacterium | reverse complement strand
TGCGCCGGTTGGACTGGAACCGCCATACGGAACGAGATAGGGTTTCTTTCCTGTGGCAAGCGCATCATCAAATGTCTTTTGCAGAGTTTCGTCGCGGAAGGCGCGATCTTCTACAGTGATAATTTCCGCACCGAAAAGTTGGTCAAGCAAAAAATTGGCAGAGGCTTGTTGTGGCTTCGCGCCGGTCAATACCAATTTACATTCAAATCCATATCGCGCCGCTGCCGCCGCGGTCTGACGGCAGTGATTGGATTGCATCGCCCCGCCTGAGATGAGTAAATCCGCGCCTTGTTCGCGGGCTTCGGCGATGAGGAATTCCAATTTGCGTGTCTTGTTACCGCCGAATGCCAACCCAGTCTGGTCATCACGCTTGACGAAGATACGCGGTCCATTCAGGGCTTTGGAAAGATTGGGCAGTTCTTCAATGGGAGTGGGAAGATGGGCAAAATTCAGGCGGGCGATATGGTTCATGGTTAGGTTCCTTTATTGCCGTAATTCGTAATGCGTAAAAAGCAAAATTACGCATTACGAATTACGCATCACATTTTACGCATTCAATCCTTGCTTCGTCTTTTCCTTGCCACGCGAACGCATAAAGTTCAACACACGCGGCATGATATCCGAATACATCGAATACCAGAACTTGCTGGGAGCAAAATCGTACGCGCCAAGTGTGCGGATCACTTCGCCGCCCAAGCCTTCCTTGAATCGATACACGCCCCACATCGAGTCGCTTTCGTCGAAGACATCTGGCGCGCCCCACAGATCGTAGGTCAGGCAGCCGTGTGCCTTGGCATGTTTCATCGCCGCCCACTGCAAAAGATAGGTCGGCATTTTTTCGCGGTGCTTATCCCGCGACATGCCGTAGACATAATATCCGCGCCCGGCAAACATAAAAAGAAAAATAGCTGCAACTGCTTCCCCATCCACTTCGGCAATCAAAGGGGCTGCTGACGGCTGACCGCTGACAGCCGCACTCATAAACAAGTTCCAAACCATCATGTAATATTCTTCATCACGGATCACAAAGCCATCACGCACTGAAGTTTCAGCATACATCTTATACAACATCGGCAAATCGTCCACGCCGCCCACGCGCACGGTCACACCTTTTTTTTCAGCAAGGCGCACGTTGTACCGCGTCTTCTGTTTCATACGCATGAGGATTTCGTCTTCGCTGGCAGACAGATCGAGCATGACCGTATTGCGGAACTGAATCTGGTCAGATGACTCGACCCAACCCCTGCGCCTCAAATCGGACCTCACGGCCTGTCCACTGTTTTCTGTGACCTCATCCACGCTGGCAGGGACTCCGCGCCCCAGCACCACGTCCGGGTCGAGTTTCAGGAAGATCGCGCCCTGCTTCTTCGCGAAGGATTGCAGGTCATCCAACACACGTTTGCGGAGCGTCTCATTCGTCCAATCCATGAGCGTACCTTTGGGGGCGTAGAAGATGGAGAAGCGGCGAAGAGCAGTACGCTTTAAGATGAGAGCAGCGGCAACAATGTTGCCAGTATCCAGTGACCAGTTTTCAGTAGTTTGAGAGATGATAAATTTTCCGTCAGCCGTCCAGAGAGCATAATAGGGAACCCAACCATACTTCGCCTTCACTTGCCCCCATTCGTAGGTTTGCAGGAAGTGCGGGTCAGGTAAGTTGGAGATGATTTGATTCCAGAGTTGGGAGGGTTGGGGAGATGATGTCATAAAAGTTGTGTCGTAATGCGTGAAACTTAAAACGTAAAGAGCAGTTTACGCATTACGCATTAAGCATTACGTATTTCGTATAAAGCCAATATAGCAATGGATTATAGACCCTATCAAACGCCTGAGCGGCGCGTTTCAACTGTCCGCCAAAGCCGCGCTTGAAGCGATAGACGCCCCACAAACCGTCGTGGCGGGATTCAAATTGTGCTTCGAGTGTTTCTTCGTTCTCGTCGGGGACGCCCCACAGGTCGTATTCTTCACAGCCGAGTGCCTTTGCCCAGCGGATGGCTTCCCATTGCAGGAGATAGGTGGGCATACGATTGCGTTCTTCGTTGTTGGAAGCGCCGTAAACGTACCAGGCACGCTTGGCATTTGCAAAGACCATGAGCGAAGCCAGCGGCTTGCCTTCATATTCTGCAACGAGCAGTTCACACGTCCCATTGGGGTGAAAGAGTTCGTAGGCGCGTTGATAATATTCTTTGGAATGCACGCCAAAGCCATCACGCCCACCGGTGACAGTCATCATCTCATGGAAGGCGGCGATGTTGTCCCATGCGCGGACCGTCACGCCTTTTTTCTCTGCCAGGCGGATGTTGTAGCGGCATTTGGGTTTCATTCGAGACAGGATATCTTCTTCGCTGTCTTGAATATTAATTGTTATCGTGCGAGGAGGTTGGATATTATGGGTTGAAGGTTTAAAGGTTGAAAATTGATGGTTGAATTCTTCAGCCCATGTATCTGGTTCGAGTTTGAGGAAGATGGCGCGGTGCTTTTTGCAAACAGAATCAACTTCACGCCAAAACTGGTCACTGGTCGCTGATAACTGGTCACTGGCTACTTTCGGCATGTACCCAATCATGAATCCCAGCGGCAGACGGCGGAATAAAATTTGCACGCCAATATTCCCTGAAACAAAGCGGACGGGTTTCCAGCCGAAATCTTTTTTTAATTCGCCCCATTCACCCATCTGCAAGAGATGTGTATCGGGGAATTTCGCTAGAAATTGATTCCATTCAGGAAGCGCCACTTCGGTCATGATTGCACCGAGCCGGAGGGCAGGAAATGGTTGATGGTCTGAATCAGGTCAGAGGTTCGGGAGTGAAGCGCGAGGTCTGAGAGTTTGTCCAAAGTTTGAGCGAGAGCGGAGCCGTCCACATGTTCCTCTTTCGACATGCGAAAAATTTCCGAGTGTTGCGTGCGTTCAAAATCCACGCCGTCTTCGAGCAGGTCTTCGCGCAGTTTTTCACCAGGGCGAATGCCGGTAGTTTGAATGTCGATGTCGCGATAGGGTTCGATACCGGAGAGACGAATGAGGTCTTCGGCAAGATCGAGAATGCGA
>JBDKJK010000410.1:0-2829 GCA_039796675.1 Chloroflexota bacterium | reverse complement strand
CGGATTCGGCGCACGACTTGCCTTGTCCGCTCGTGGTGATGGATACAGCTCCGGCGGCGGTGCTGGGCGCAAGCTTTGACCCGGTTGTTGCAGCGCGAAAGAAAAGGATCGTTTGCAATGTCGGCAACTTCCATACACTGGCGTTTCGTTTAGGAGAAGGCGGCATTGAAGGTGTCTTCGAGCACCACACGGGCGAGATCGACCTGCCCAAACTTGAAGGCTTGATCTATAAATTAGCAGATGGCTCCTTAAAGCACCAAGATGTTTTCGACGACATGGGTCATGGCGCGTTGATGTATTCACAAGAAAAGTTCGAGTTTGGTAAAGATGAGTTTGATGTCGTGATAACAGGTCCGAGACGAAGTTTGTTTAATCGACAATCGTCAATCGAAAATCGTAAATCTCTTCGTCCCTACTTTTCCGTCCCTTTCGGCGATATGATGATCGCGGGTTGCTTTGGTCTTCTAGCGGTTACAGCGGAGATTCTGCCTGAGTTGGCTGAGCCCATTCAAAGGTCGCTCGGAGGCGCTGGTCACGTCAGTAAAGCGCCCTGGGATGCGAATCCATAAAATAAAAAAAGCGCATGGATTTTCTCCATGCGCTTTTGGTTGGTGAGTTTAACTCTGGCGGATATCCCAGAATTTTTTGATTGTCTTGGTTAGGGCTTTGGTAATCTCTTCTTTTTTCATGCCTGCGATCTTGAAGGTCAGGATCTTGCTGGAGGGATCGTCGCCTGAGAATTGACCGAAGGAGATGAAATTGCCGCCTGCATCAGCGATGGCTTTGGTGACTCTGGCAAGTGTGCCGGGTTTATCGTCGATCTCGGCAGTTACGCGGATAGCTTTGGTGCGGGCGCCCATCAGCTCGAGGAAGATTTTGAAGAGATCGGTTTCGGTGATGATGCCCACCAGTTTGCCAGAACGCATAACGGGCATGCCGCCGATCTTTTTATCTGCCATGATGCGCGCGGCTTCTTCGATTGGGGTGGTGACATCGACGGTGATGAGTTTTTTGCTCATGACCTGCTTCACGGTGACTTTGCTGATCAGGTAGTTCATTTCCCATACACTCAAACTGGTGACAGGGGAGGGGGACGCATTGAGCAGGTCGCTTTCTGAAACGATGCCAACTAGTTTTCCATCTTTGACGACTGGGGCGCGGCGGATGTGTTCTTTCTTGAACATGGCTAACGCATCGTGAACCGGGGTTTCCGGGGTGACTGAAATTACGGGGTGGGACATTCTTTCGCCAACGAACATGGGTGCCTCCAAGACTTTCTTGTCTATATTGTGAAATTTGTTACAAGCACATTATACACAAATCGCCTGAAAAGAAAGTCACTAAATTGGAGTGATTTAGGTCACTTTAGATGCGTTGACGATAGACCACAAACGATGGACGATGGAAAACAAAGACCACGGACAGAAATTGTCCGTGGTCAATGGTCTACGGTCTATCGTCTGCCAGTTACTTCGCAAACTCTTTGATCACTCTTACCATGTGTTTCGAGTGCTGGGCGTACAGGTCGATGCGGAAGTTTTCGTTGGGGGCGTGGGCTTTGGTATTCGGGTAGCCAATGCCCATCGTCACCACCGGCAAGCCAAGGTCATGCACGAACGGGAAGTTCGGTCCAGACCCGCCAACCATGGGGACGATATCCATTTTGGCATCGTAGACCTCTTCTGCGGTTTCAACGACCAGCTTGACAAAAGGATGATCCGGATCGGTCCGCGCCGCAGGCTCGCCGCCGAGGGATTTGATTTCGACGTCGCTGAAGCCTTCGGCATCCAGATGGGCGCGCAACTTTTTCATAATGTCTTGCGGCATTTGGTTGGGCACCAGGCGAAAATCCACTTTGGCAGAGGCAAAAGCAGGTTGGACGGTTTTCGAGCCGGGTCCTTGATATCCGCTCGTAAGCCCGCAGATGGTGCAGGTGGGCGTGAAAACCTCTTCAAGTTTTAATTCCATGCCGCCTTTAAGACCTTTGATAAATTCTTTGACTCCGAATCGCTTTTTGTATTCTTCTTCAAGGTCGGGGAGTTTTTCCATATACTCACGGTCGCGCTCAGATGGAGCGACAACATCATCATAAAAGCCGGGGATGCGGATGCGCTCATCCTCACCTTTGAGCGTATTCAACGCCCAGACCAATCTCCATGCGGCATTTGGGAAAATGCTGCCGCCAAGCCCGGAATGAACGTCGGTTCCCAGCGAAGTGACGGAGAGTTCTACATAAAAAATTCCGCGCAGACCGAGATACTGCTGCGGACGTCCACGATGGTCCACGCCGCCGAATTCCCAAATGCAGGCATCGGCTTTAAGTCTTTCAAGATTCTGAGAGATAAACTCGTGCAGGTGAACGCTGGCGGTTTCTTCTTCGCCTTCGATGATAAATTTGATGGTGCAGGGCAGGTCGCCGTCTTCAGCTAGAATGGCGTCAATGGCATGCAAGCGCGAGGTGAGGTGACCTTTGTCATCGCTTACACCACGTCCATACATAATGCCGTCTCGAATTTCCGGCTCAAATGGAGGGCTGTCCCATAATTCCAATGGTTCCGGCGGTTGGACGTCATAATGATTGTAGATGAGCAGGGTCTTGTCTGATTTCCCTTTTCGTTCGGCGAATACCACAGGCGCGCCATCCGTTGCCATGACCTCTGCCGTGAAGCCGCGTTTCTCCAGCATATCTTTTACGATTTGGGCGCATTCTTTCAACCCCAGGTTTTGGGCGCTGATGCTGGGTTGGGCAACATATTTCTTTAGTTCATCCAGACTTTGATTCAAGTTCTTGTCGATGAAAGCGTCAGCCTTGTCGTATGTGCTCATGAG
>JBDKJK010000409.1:0-3505 GCA_039796675.1 Chloroflexota bacterium | reverse complement strand
TTTCCGCATTACTTCGTCACCACCGTTTGGGAAGCCACCTTCTGGCACGGGCTCGACCTGCGCGTGTACGCCAATGACAAACTGGTCGAAGGGCATTACCTGGTTGCCGTTGCCACCAACATCCGTCATTACGCGGGCGGCAGGTCGCTCATCTCACCCGATGCCCTGCTCGACGACGGCGAAATGGATCTGTGGCTGTTGAGCGGCAACAACGTCGCCGATGCCTTGCGTCACTATTTCGATCTCGTCGCCGGGCGGCATCTCACCTCCGACGAAGCGCGGCGCATCCCATTTCAAAATCTGCGCATCGAATCTGACGCCAACTTTTCCATTCAAGTCGATGGCGACCCGATGCTCGGCGGTCACAAAGCAGAGATCAAGGTTCAGCATCGCGCGCTCAAAGTGCTCATGCCCGAAAACGCTTTATACTTGTTGAAAGACCCCAAAAAATAACATGGACCTACGCCCCTACCTGAATCGATTCACCATCGTCGGCTCACTCATCGTCGCCGCGATTTTGATCCTGCTCACACTCATTATCATTGGCTGGACGTCTCCCCGCTTCTCTCCCGAAGTTGGGTTTGCCCCTGCCGACCTGACCATGATCCCCGCCCCAACCCACACCCCCGCCGCGACAGCCGTCCCCACCTTCGATCCCTTCGCCGCCACGGCAGTCGTAGACCAAAACACCATCCACATCGACGGCTATGTGCAGATCATCGAAGTCGGCACTGACGGCTTGCGCATCCGCTCGGCTCCCGGCTTGACCACCGAAACCGTCTTCCTCGGCGGTGAAGCAGAAGTCTTCCTCGTCAAAGACGGTCCGCAAGAAGCCGATGGCTACACATGGTGGTATGTTGTCGCTTCGTATGACGATACCCGTGCAGGCTGGGCAGCAGCAGAGTTTTTAACGTTCGTGCCTGCGCCATGACCTCACCCCCAACCCCTCTCCTAAAGGAGAGGGGAGAAAAAGGAAAAATGACCGAAAAACCAACCGGAATTACAGCCAACAAGAGCAAGCGAGAATTTTCGATCCAATGGGATAGCGGACACCTCAGCATCTATCCGTTCGGGTTGCTACGGGCGGCGTGTCCGTGTGCATCCTGCCGCGGCGGGCATGAGAACATGAAATCAGAACCCGATGCCGATGTGTTCACAAAAGTAATGGAGAATAATTCATCCACCCAAGTAACGAATGTAGTTGCCACCGGCTCCTACGCGCTGACCATCGTCTGGGAAGATGGGCACGACTACGGCATCTACAACTGGCACTATTTGCGGAAGTTATGTCCATGTGCGGAGTGTAGGGGCAAGTAGTTAGTCGATTGGGAATTAGTAAATTGGTAAACATGACTCGCCCCGAAATTAATCTTTCGTGGGTGAGTTTCTTTTTAAACCCAAATGGGACGCTGACACTTGCACCGAACGCAAGTGCGGTGTAAACGCAGAAAAACGCTGATTCTTTGCTTTTATCAGCGCCAATCAGCGTTCTTCTGCGTCCAAATTAAATTTGGGGTTAATTATGTGTGTACTTGTCTACTTTTTTACATCTACGGTGTTGGTGTCACAGTAACCGTCTTGGTCGGCGTGTTTGAAACTGTCGGCGAGGTGACAGGCTTCTTGGTAGGCGTGGCAGGCGTCCCTGAGGGAGATGCGGTTGGCGTGGAAGTAGGAACGCCTCCTCGCGGGGTGTTGCTCGGTTCGGGGGTATCCGTCGGCGGGACGAGAACTTTCAAACGTTCCTCGGCTTCGGCGCGCATTTCCGGTGTCATCACATCTTCATCCAGTTTGAGCAGGTCATTCCATGATTTGATGGCATCGCGAATGTCGTTGCGTTGTTCTTGAATGCGTCCGCGCCAAAATAGCTCGAGGGCTTTTTCTTCATCGGTCTCGGCAAGCGCGCGCATAGACTCAGCCTGCAAGAAGGCACTGCCGAATTTTTCAACCCCATACAAGGCTCTGGTATAACCCAAGCGCGCTTCGAAGGATTGAGACTCTTCTTCCACAGCAGTGTTCATATCACCTTCGGCGTCGTTGAAGTTGCCAAGCTCCACATGCGACAATCCGCGATAGACAACATACTTCTGAATGCCATTGCGGTTGATCTCTTCTCCGCTGTTGATGGCAGCCACAGCATTCTCGTACTCGCCAAGATAATAATATGCCTGACCAAGTTTTCCGAAACCGGTGGCATCATTTTGATAGGTGGTGTAGAGGCGCAGCGCTTCGGCGGCGTTGACGTAATCTTCGCGTTCAAGGTAGAGATCGCCCAAGAGTTTATACGTGGGGAGGTTAAGAATATCGGCGGCGTATGCTTTTTGAGCATACTCTAATGCCTTGTCTGAGTCACCTTCGCCGCGGTATGCATTTGCATAGGCAATGTAAACTTCGGGAGACCCGGGCAATATCTGCTCGGCAAGTTCAAGATCGGCAAAGGCTTCTTCAAAGTCTTCGCGGTTAATCAGCCAGCGCGCGCGTTCGAGGTAGACTTCGCCGAAGTTCGGGTCACGTTCGATGGCATCTTCAAAATATCCTTGAACCCGGCGTGAGGTTGGGTTGCTTTCCAGCTCCATGCGTGCCAAGCCCAAATAAGCGGGGGCAAAATCTGGGTCAATGTCGATGGCTTTGTTATAGTAACTTCGGGCGCTGCCTGTATCGCCCTTGAAACGATACGCTTCACCGATATAGTATGGAATATCGGGAGATTCGGGTTCGAGCGGTTCAAGCAGGAGCATATTATCGATGAACACATCCCACTCACCTTTTTCATAGGCATCCATCGCAATACGGAACTGGTCCACTGAGCTTACCGAACGCGGCGTGTTCACGTACAATGCGGTCGGGGTGTAGGTAGCATCTAAAAATGCAGAAAGCGGGGTGGGACCCACAAAGACCTGGGTGGGAACCGCCGTTGCACCAAAGATGGTGGGAGTTGCTGTAAATGTGGGCGAAGGTCCTGCCGTGCTTGTAGGAGCAAGTTGAATCGTTCCGAGGCGGGGAAGGATCAACCCAAAGAAGATCAGCGCAAATATACCAATGCCGATCACTGCCAGGCTGCCCAGACGCACCAATGGGCTTTTCAACACGGCGCGCAAACCGCGTTCCTTTGGCTTTTCATGCGCGAGGAGAAGTTTCTCTTCCCATGCCCGCGGACGGTTCATGGGGAAGGGTTGAATGGTGTCGTCGGGAGGTAAGGCTCCGAGCAGAATCAAGCCGCGTTTGGCGGTTGAATTTTCCGGGTCTAGCTTGAGCGCGGTTTGCAGGCAGTAAATCCGCTCTTTGGGAGCTTCTACTGAGGCGCTCAACCAGATCCAATAGGTGGCGTTATTCTGATTCGTTTTAAGCAGGAGGGTCAGCAATTCCTTGGCGCGCGGTTTATCGCCGTTGCGCAAGGACTTCACTGCATCCTGAAAAATGGTGTCGTTGTTTTGCTCTCGGAGTTCGCCGGTCATGCAACCATTTTAATTCAATTCATGGAATTCTTCGACCTGATATACATAAACTT
>JBDKJK010000408.1:0-5553 GCA_039796675.1 Chloroflexota bacterium | reverse complement strand
GATGAATTTGAAAAACAGCCAGATGTTGAAGTTGTGCGTATCAATGATGGCGACCACTATTTTGATATTCACCAACTCCCCGAACAAGTGGATGTGCTCTTTGAGCGTTCCATTTCCTATTCACGCGGATTGTACATCTCACGCATCTTCGAGGCGCATGGCATCCCTGTTGTGAATTCCTCTCTTGTCGCAGAACGGTGTGGTGATAAATATGTCACCAGTCAACTGCTTGCGAAGAACGGCATCCCAACCCCCAGAGTGTATATGGCTTTTGATGAAGAATCAGCTCTACAGGCGGTCGAGGCGATGGGCTATCCTTGTGTGCTCAAGCCAGTTGTTGGGTCATGGGGGCGCTTGTTGGCGAAAGTCGATAACCGTCACATGGCAGAGTCATTGATCGAACACAAAGCGACTCTGGGCGTTAATCATCAGGTCTTTTATATTCAAGAATACATTCACAAACCCGGGCGGGATATTCGCGCCTTTGTGGTGGGTGAGGAATGTATTGCGGCAATTTATCGTTCTTCTGAAAATTGGATTACGAACACCGCACGCGGTGGAGTCGCAACCAATTGCCCAGTGACTCCTGAGATCGCGGACTTGTGTCAACGCGCGGCGCATGCGGTTGGCGGCGGCTTATTGGCGCTTGATCTCTTTGAAGATGAAGATGGGTTTACGATCAACGAGATCAATCACACCATGGAGTTTCGAAATAGCATCACCACCACAGGAGTTAACATCCCGCAAAAAATGGTGGAGTATGTCTTGGCTGTGGCGCGAGAAAAAGTTGCGGTGTAGCGAGTGTTTCTTAACTCTTTAGGACACGGATGGCACGGATTTCACTGAGTTTAACGGAAAAACCCTTTAAAAATCCATACTTTTCCGTGTGATCCGTCAAATCCGTGTGCTTAAGAAATGGGCTTTCAAAAAATCCCCGTCATGAGACGGGGATTTTTTTCACAAAACTATCGGCGACGGCGGCGACCACCACGGAAGAAACTAACGATCCAGATCAGAATCACCGCGCCGAGAATTGCCACGATAAAACTGTATACATTAAAGCCGGTAACGCCTGTGGTACCGAAGAAGTTCTCCATGATAAAGCCGCCGATGAATGCACCAGCGATACCGCTGACCACATTTTCAACGCCACCCATTTGCTTGTTCTTGCCGGTGATGATACTGGCGATCCAGCCTGCCAGTGCGCCGAATGCGATCCAAATAAGAATGTCTGTCAAAGTCATGTCTGCCTCCGAAATTGGTTTAAGTTTCGCGAATTATAACGTAGACTTTTAACCCGTGATCAATTCAGCGGGCAGATGATTGGTGTTGTTGGTGTAACAAATTGAAGCGTAATCATCGCGGAAGTCGAAGCGGCTGATGGAGCAGTTATTGAGCAGGAACCACGAGCGGAGCCCGTGTGCGCCCTGACGCCAGGGAAGTTGTAAGACCGAGCACATGAAGCGCATGAAAAATCCGCCATGGCTGACGAAGACAATGCGCTCTTCGGGTTGACCTTCTTTGTCGCCATGTTTTGCCAGCAGTTCAGCAAGCACTTTGTCGGCACGTGGCTGGCGTTGCGGCTCATCTTCAAAGGGACGATGATTCCACCAACCGGATTCATCCAACGAATCGGGCAATTGAATTTCAGGGAAATTTTTCTCAAAGAATGAGCGTGGTTTGCCTGCCAAGCCTTTAAAGCGATCCTCTTCTTCGCGTTCGTAGATGCCGCCTTCTTCGTGAATATCTACCCAGGCTTCAAATGGAATGTTTCCTAAAGCGCGAGCAGTGTACGATGCGGTTTCAGTGGCGCGTTCCATCAGGCTGGCGTAGATGTGTGTAAAGCCGAAGCCGAATTGATTCTGACTGTTCCATGAATCCGGATTTGTGATTGGTTGCCGTTCTTTCAAATATTGTGCCGTAACCTGTGCCTGTCGTTTGCCGATCTCGGTCAGGTAGGGATCGGAATGCTCCTCGTAATTTTCGTTCTCTGAGTTGGCATTGTTGATGGACTGTCCGTGACGGATGAAATAAAGTTGCATGGTTTCCTTATGCAGTTTGAGATTTTGGAGTTGTGATGAAATACGTGGCGATCAACACGCCAAATAAAATCGTGAGATATACAGGAATGGCTTCAAGCGAAATATTTTCTGCCAACACGCCTGCCAGCCCAGGGATGACGGCTGCTCCAAACCCGGCGGCGCTGATTTGCATGCCAATGGTGTTGGCTGCATGTTGATCGCCCACACGTAGGCTGGTGAGTGAGACCAAAGCAGGGAAGATGGGTGCCAGTGCGAATCCAATAATGGATACGGCGATGATGCTTGCAGTGGGGAAGGGATTCCACCAAAGAAGCACGGCTCCACACGCCGCCGCTACCTGCCCCAACACCAGCAAGTTTTTCACTCCTAGACGGCGCGTGAGCAAACCTGCCAAAATGCGTCCCAGCGTGAAGGTTGCCCAATAACTTCCAGCCCAGAGTCCGGCTACTTCTGTAGGAACATTTCTGGACAGAGTCAGAAGCGAGTAGGTCCAACTTCCAAATGAGACTTCGATGCCGGTGTAGATGAAGAACATCAACAGACTCATCCACACGCTGGAGTGTTTCAGGGTTTCGGTGATGGGGGTGTTGTAATCGGTGAGGCGTAATTCTTTTTTCTCTTCATGCGGCAACTCAGGGGTTTGCTGCCACATGCGAATGGTTAATAGAAAACAACCCGCCAAAAGGATCTGCGCCACGCCGACGTTTTGATAACCCCAATGCCAATCGTTGTACCAGTTCAAGCCTGCCGTCATGATCAGCGGACCGAGAGTCACGCCGACGCCAAAGCTGGCATGTAACCATTGCATCAATCCTTCGCCGAAATGCGAGGCGATGTAGGTGTTGAGCCCGGCATCAATGGCACCGGCACCCAAGCCTGCTACTACGCCCAACAGCACCAACATCCACCAGGCAGGGACGAGGGTGTAGCCGATCAGCCCGGCGCCTGTGAGAAAGCAACTGGCTGCCAATGTGCCGCCGACTCCTAGCTTGGCGATCAACTTTCCGCTGAGAAAGCTGGAGGTGATGTAACCTGCTGTGCTGGCGACCAATAAAATGCCGAGGGCATCGAGACGCAGTGAGAAGGTTTCGCGAATGGAGGGCCATGCCACGCCGAGCAAGCCATCTGGCAGCCCGAGCGAGATGAAGGCGATGAACGAGAGCAGAATCAAACCGATGTATGAGCGATATTTGTTCACAATGAAATCCTTTATGGGGTTAAAACCCTCGCGAGTATAGCATCAAAAATCCCCGCCTGATTTAGGAGGGGATTTTTAGTTCGTCTAAAAAACCGTGAAAGATGTCACCCTGAGCGTCAGCGACACATGCACCGCTATGCGGATGCAGTGCGGTGAGGGTCTCTTAGATAATCCTAGAGATTCTTCGCTTCGCTCAGAATGACATTAATAGTTCACTTGATCTGATACACAATTCGGGTCTTATCGTCTGCGCTATCTTTGTAATTCTGGCGTTCTCTGTGTGTAGCGAGTCTTGCGCCAATGATGTGAATGACTCCATCTGCACGGGTGAAGAAACAGGTCAGGTGGCGTTTCGTCGCTGGAGCACGTCCGATGACGATCTCGCGCATCTCTTTTTGTGAATGCTCGAGGTCGTTGTGATAGATGGCGTGCTTATCATTGAAAATGGTCGAGGCTTCGCCGAAGGAGACGCCGTACTTGGCTTCGTTGCGCGCGGCTTTCTCTTCGTCCCATTTGAATTGAAGGGCTTTTTGTTTTTTCATAGGGCGAGTATAGCATGTTCCAGAAGTAGAACTTGCGGCTCTTATGGCAATTTCCAAACGCGGAAGTTATCGAACTGCACGGTTTGAATGCCAGACTCATCTGAAGCCTTCCCGAAGAGAAAACCCACATCACCCGAAACAATTTCGGGGTTGGTTAAGAGGCGTTCTTCCATCAGCTCGCCGTTGACATATAGCCGCATGACCTGCCCGAAACGCTCCACACGGACGCGGTGTAAAAATCCGTCGGCGGGAGAGGGGTCGAAGTCTTTGCGATCCCAATTGAAAGAGGGCAGGGAGGCGTAGAGATCATCGAAGAAGAAGGTATCTGCGGCGCCGATGCCAGAAGCAAAATACTTGCTGAATTTTTCGCCTTCGGCTTTCGCTTTGTAGTTGTAGGCGATGCCGCAATAGGTGCCGTTGTTGGCGCAATCGACCTCGGCGACGAAGTCTGTGAGGTTGAGATTGCTAAATA
The DNA here is from genome assembly GCA_039796675.1 of Chloroflexota bacterium. Classification (GTDB taxonomy): domain Bacteria; phylum Chloroflexota; class Anaerolineae; order Anaerolineales; family Villigracilaceae; genus Villigracilis. The sequence continues at coordinate 1,299 of JBDKJK010000408.1, read as the reverse complement.
AGATCGTACTCCCATTCCAGGGGACGATGACTTCGGGGATGTCATCGCGATAGTAGGGGTCGAGGTCTTCACCAAATTCGTTGACGAGGGGTGTGCCTTCTTCGAATGTGTTTTCATAGACGAGGGTGAGATTTTGCATTCGATCGTTGATCGTTGCTATAACGGCAGTTGCTGTTGCATTGGTATTGGCTTGCGCTTGGGCTTGAGCGGTGGCTTCTACGGCGGCGGTTGCGCTTTCGATGGCTTGCTGTGTACTAACTTCATTCATGGCGGCTTGACCTTCATCTGAATTCGCCCAGTTGACGAAGAGCATTCCGGCTCCGCACAGACAGATCATGACGATGACAATTCCAATTGCGATTTTAACTCCACGTGACATAAAAGCTTCTCCTAAGGTGTATTTTGCCCAATTATAGTATTTCGCCTGAAAATGCCTGCGGTACAATCGTACTAGATGACCCGTACACTCTTTGTCCTCATCTTCTCTCTTGTGTTGACCATCCTTCTCGCACAGTTGCCGATCTTCCCCTATCTCTCTGAAACACGCGAAATTCTTGAGGATGGTGAGAACCTGTACCAGATGTGGAGTTTTGTTTCCATGCCAAGCTATTATGAAAATGCCCGCTTCGCCCAATCCGGCTGGCTGGATACGACTTGGAATAATTATTTGATTTTAGGGGTGATAAATCATGTGGGGTTGATTTTGGTGTTTTTTATAGTGCGGGGTGTTTTAGGTAAGTTGTTCGTAGAAAAATAAACAGGTGACAGTCACTTCACAAGTGACTGTCACCTGTTTCCTAATCTCAAATTATCTCCGAAACATCTCAATAACTTATTGCCCCAGCCGCCCACGCTCTTCATCAATAACTGTCGGCTCCAACTTCTTGAACAACGGACCGGGTTGATTCAACTTCGCGCCCGGCTTCAACTCGCTGGGTTTCCACTGCAAGCCTTCAACAGGCTTGTATCGCAGCACCTTGTGCGAGCCGATGGCGTCGGTCACGTCTTCGGTGTATTGCTCGCCGAAGAGCGGAGTTTCATACGCGAAGAATCCATGCAGGCGTTCGGAGGTGAAGGGGATGAATGGGGCGAACATGACCTTCAACGAGTCGATGGCTTTCAATGCGGTGTAAATGGTTTTTGCGGCGCCGTCTTTATCAGTCTTTACAGCAGACCACGGCGCGTTGACGTCAAGATATTGGTTAACAGCGGTGGCGAGTTTCATCGTCTCGCTCAGGGCTGAGCGCAGGCGCACCGCATCGAGTTCCGCGCCGACGAGGTTGAATCCATTTTCGATGG
>JBDKJK010000407.1:0-3259 GCA_039796675.1 Chloroflexota bacterium | reverse complement strand
GTTTGAGCAAAAGCAAGAATGCCAAGGTTGTGAAAATGCCGTGATGATCCCAAACGATGGGAGACGCTAGAGTCATGAAAACGAACAAGGCGGGCGCGGCGTTGAGCAGGCGATTCTCTTTGGAGAAGGATTGCGCATGGATGTTTTGCGCCATGGTGTAAAGCGTGGCGAGAAGCAAAAGCACTTTTGCGCCAAGAGCCATCAGGCGAGTAGTTTCGATCTGAATGCCTAAAAAGGGGTTGAGGAAACGCAGGAAAGAGTCAAAGGAGGTATCGTGGAAGTTGGTGTCGGGGAGTTGGGCAAGCGCCACAGTGTTGTTGATGAACTGCAAGTAAATATCCGTGCCGTGCATAGCGATTGGGAAAAGACCAATGGCGAGAAAGCAGATGCCAAACCAAACAATCCAACGCCAGTTGAAGGTGATTAAAAAGGCAAGCACAATAGCGGCTGGGCTGGTCTTGAGGTGAACAGCGAGAGCCAACGCCAGGGCAGAGAGAAAATTATTTTTAGGGTAAACCAGAATACTAAAGAATATCAGATCAAGCGTGATGAGATTCACTTGAATGAAGCCGAGCGTGCGCATTAGCGGAGTGTTGATGAGCAGGAAAAGGACAGTGATGACTACAGCAAGGTGTTTTGAAAAGTTGTAACGCTGAAGAACAGAAACGAGCAATAAGTAAAAAGAACCGAGGGCAATGACGTTGACCGTCCACAGTACGATCATTACGCCCTGGTCGCCAAGCGGGACAAGGAAGCGAAGCAACGTTCCCCACAGCGGCAGATAGAGATAGGTATCGGGGAGAGGCTGTCCGTTGGCGAGGGCGGTGGCGGCTTCGAGGTAGTAGTGATAATCGCCATAGCGGAAGCGTTCGCGCAAAATTTGCAGGTACACGAACATGACGAGGAAAAATCCCGCCGTGAACCAGAGGTTGTCTTTATTTATCTTTTCATTGGCAAGCAGATAAAGAAATGCGCCTGCCAATATCCATGTGAGGGAGGTCGAGGCGAGAGTCACCGCCAAATTGGAAAGCGGCCACTCTTGAATGAAGAGGTTGAGTCCGTCCATGCCATTGCGAAGATAAATGGCAACAAGGCTGGCAAGAACCAAAAGAGTTACTACAACCCAAATGCGAAATGTATTTTGAAAGGCTGATTTCATTATGTATCCTGAAACGCCTTATTATCCCTTAAAACCGTCAATTGCAAAACAAGCCCGAGCAGGATGAAGGCTGGCGGCAGAAAAGACCAGCTGTAGCGCGGGAAATACCCGATAGGTTTCAATACTGCATACACAGGTAACATACTCAACAAGAATAAACTCAAACGCAAGTCTATCTTTTCAAAAATATCCTTGCGATATATCAACGATACCCATGCAATGATCAAGCCGAATAAAATCGGCAGAGTGATCAAAACCAAATCCAATGGATTGTTTCGAATCTGGTTTTGTAAAAATTCTTGGTCACCGCCAACAACCACACTTGCCAAGCTCATTAGAACAGACCAGATCGAAGACTGGTCATTCATTTCATGGGTCAACGTATAACCCGGTTTGACACGGGTATACACGAAGGCGATAAACAAGGATGGCAACGGGATCGCGACGAGATAGGATGCCCAACGCTTCCAACTTAACCGAAGCCAGTTGATGAAAGAGCCCCAGGCTTGAGAGAACCCGCCAACCAAGGCTGGTTCAAGAAACGTGATCGACGTGAAAATGGCGCCTGCAAAATTAAGCCGTAACATACCGGTTATTACGCCAGTGAAAAACATGACACCGAATTTGCCTTCTTTAGCAAAATAAGCTCCCAGTAATAAGGTCATAATAGCAAGGGGTTCTATTAACCCAAAACGGAAAAAGAAAACAAAGCTAACCGGTATCAGTAAGATCAAGAAAGACAGGTTGGCAACCAGGAACGAAAGCCGTTTGGATAAACCGAAGAAAACGGCAAGTTCAATGGTCAACACAACGGATAAAAGCGCAGACCAGATATTCGAGAAGAATTGCGCCGAAAGCGACTGACCAAACAAGATATGCAAAAGCCCGATCACGTAGGGATATAGAACCTTATACGCCCACGGTGGAGACTTGAACAGAAATGCATCTCCAGCAACGTAAATATTGCGAGCCAATATCTGATAATCTGAAACGTCTTGATACTGCGGCAATAGCACCACACTTTGCAAATTCGGAATATCCAACGTAAGGAACATGAGCAAAATGGGTAAACCTACTGAGAGCAAATATCCCTTCATGGAGTAGTCCCGTGATCGCAAGATGAAGTCTAGCAGTTTAAAAACGACGAGTACAGAAATCATCAGCAATAGCAGAAAGTGAATTGTAGGTTTCTCAGCAACGTCCGTGATGTAATATAAGCCCAAGCCGGTCAGCGCAAGGTAAATATCTAGTGTGTCGATAATGCCAAAGCGATATAACGCTGATAACCCGCCCCACAAACTCCATAAAATGCAACTCACAAAAAGAACAAGAATCAAATTTTGGATAAGCTGAAAAACGCCAGTGGGAAAATCAAGCGCGGACTTGGTAAACCACATCGCAGAGTAAGCAGAGCGAATAGAACCATCTGAGTTCAGAATAACAGGTTCAAAACGCGCGTTTCCGTAATTTTTGAAAAGGAGTGATCCTTGCAATTCAGCATTCCCTACATAAGGAATATCACTGAAAATATCTTTGTTTAATTCATCGACGGATTTGGCAGTGGCAACTTCATAAACGGTCCCAGTAGCAAGCTCCACCAACTCGATCTGACGCTGCTCCGCACCTTGTAGGATGATGACAAGACGTTCATCTTCGCGGAGCGAAATGAAGCCATCAAACTTCATCGTCATCCAGAATAGATTTTTGTCAAAGCCGTGGGTGTTGATGAGTTCAACCGGAAATTCAAGGAAGGAACGGTATGGAAGCTGGGCAACTTCGCTATAGGATGCATTCAATGCATACGTCCGCGCCCAGGTGTTGGAGGCAAGATCCGCTTCACTAAAGTAGACCCGGACGCCTAAACCGGATTGAGGGAGGAAAAAGCTCAGGGTCAGTTTGGCAACAAGCAAGAGCGCGAAGAGAACCGTCACTGCTTTTTTGGAGAGAAAACTACGACCGAAGAAAAATGCGAATGGCAGGATCAATGTTGCGATGATGAATTCCAATGGAGTATTCCAAGGGAAGCCATCTAACAACGCGGAAACGCGGGATGGAATGAGCAGGATGCCATAGCCAAGCAAGATGGAAATGATGGATAAA
>JBDKJK010000406.1:0-4344 GCA_039796675.1 Chloroflexota bacterium | reverse complement strand
CTGAAGAGAGGATGATGACATCAACCCCGATCTCACGCATCTGTTTGATCCGCATCGAATCGGACCTTGAAGCTGCCACTGTTTCTTTACCATTTTCATCCACCCAAACCCTGCCATCGCTTAAGACACCATCGAAATCAGTAACGATCAGTTTTATGGTTTTGGGCATCTCGCGGCGCGACTTGCCCGGCGAAACGACATCTAAACCACTGTAGATCAACGCTTCATATTTTGCCCAATCGGGCAGGGTATCGATATCCACAGTATATTTTGGATCAATCGTCAATGGATAGATCACATTCCCGGTCAAAGATCGTTTATCCACGATCGTAGATGTGCGAATCGCATCGATGTGACCGGTCTGCCAATATACGGATGGAAGAATCTGGCGCGGCGCATTATAAGGCTCTGCAATATCGGGCACTTCCAGCAATTGATCGAGCGGTTTTTCTTCGCCATTGAAGCGCCACATCTTAAAAGGGTTTTGCCCCGCAGGAACAACGCCACGAACACAATCAGCATCTGCATGGTTCAAAAGGATATGGATCGCATCGTCCACCATCCCTTTTGGGCGAATGGGTGAAGTAGGTCGCAGTTGTACCACAATCTTGGGGTGGTACCCTTCGATCTCTTCCAGCCATTTGAGGGCATGCTCAAATACGGGCAGGTCAGTCGTTTTATCTTGTGCCAGCTCAGCCGGGCGAAGGAAAGGGGTTTCCGCTCCCCACTTACGAGCAACGTCCGCGATCTCTTCATCATCTGTAGAGACAATGACACGCGTCACCAAACTGGACTGTTTCGCGGCGGCGATGCTCCATGCAATGAGCGGATACCCCGCAAACAAGCGGATATTCTTGCGCGGAATGCCTTTCGAGCCTCCGCGAGCAGGGATAATAGCGAGGATATTGTTTGTCATGGTTTTGTAGGGATGACCCTTGCGGTCATCCTATGTAATTTATCCATAAATATAGGGCGGGGGCAAACCCCATCCCTACATAATTTACCACGCCGTCCAACCGCCATCGACGATGACGTTGTTGCCGGTCATGTAAGAGGATGCATCAGAAGCAAGGAAAAGCAGGGCGCCGTTCATTTCGTCCTTCTTTGCCATGCGCCCAAGGATGGTCTTGGCAGAATAGTTCTTGACGAAATACTCTTCGTGGTTGTTGTACACGCCGCCGGGAGTCAACGCATTGACGCGAATTTCGGTTTCGGTGTAATAGGCAGCAAGATATTTAGTAAAACCCATCACACCGGCTTTGGTGGTGGTGTAATACACAGGTTTGAATGCCACCCGTTTGCCGTCTTTAATGTAGATGCGCTGGTCGGGTCCGTTCAAGCCATAGGTGGAACAGATGTTGATAATGCTGCCCTTTTTGCCCTGGGCAATCATTTGCTTGACACAGGCTTGGGTGGTGAGGAACATACCGGTTAAGTTGACATTGAGTGCGGCTTGCCAATCGCCAAGTGGGTAATCTTCAAAAGCGCCGGGGGCGATTCCTTTTTCGGCGGCAGTCGGGTCAAATTTGGGGTCGAGTGCTGCAGAGTTGACGAGAATGTCGAGGCGACCGAACTGTTTGACGGTTTCAGCAACCAACTCGCGGGTCGATTCGAGGCGGGTCACGTCGAGGGGAAATGCCATTGCAGAGTATCCAGCTTCGATGAGGCGCGTTGCGGTCTTGCCAGCAAAATCCATGTTCAGATCGGCAGCAACGACGGCAGCACCTGCTTCGGCGAGGGTCTTGCAGAATTCAAAGCCAAGTTGTCCGCCGCCCCCCGTGACGACAGCCACACGGTCTTTCAAATTGAATTTATCGAAAATGGTCATTTGGGTTCCTTTTGAGTAGCGCGAAATTCATTTCGCGTTATGGAAATGCAGTGTAGATTTTATCGCCTTGTTTGTCGAACGCGAGATATAAACCATCGGCGAGGATTTGATAAACCGATTGTACATCTTCATCCTGCGAATCGACATCGAAGAGAGCCAGCACAGCTTCGCCGGAAAGCACGTCGGCTTGGAGCGCCATTACACCTTCATCGAATCGTCCGCGTGGCAATCCGGTGACCGGGTCGATGAGGTCTGGTAGGACGTAACCAGGATGATCGGTGTAAAGATAGACAGGAGCAGTTTCATTGGAATAGATGCGTGCTTCAGCAGGAAGTGTTTGCAGCAATTTCATCGCTTCCGAGTCGAACCATTGGAAGGAGGCATATCCCTGCCCACCCTTGCGGAGTTGGGTAAGGGTTTCTGCAAAGTTATAGGTGGAGGATGAAAAAATAAAGACAATGAGAGTGAAGAACGTAATGCGTAATGCGTAATGTGTAAAACGTGATTCCGTTCTACTTTTTTGCCAGATCCAATAACCAAAATAGACCAGCATGGTAAGCAAGCTGACATAAACCGGCGCAAGGATACGGAGTTGAAATTTGGTACTGGCATCGAAAAGCGTCATTGAAGAGAGTATGGATGCGAGATAACCAAAGATGTATAGTATGCTAATAAAAGATAATACTTCGGGCGCTTCGGCGGCAGGTTTAAGAAATTTCTTCAAACCTTTTGCGAGAACCCAAACGAGTAAAACGAAGATCAACATGCCAAGAACAAAGCCAAAAAGATTTGGAATCTTAATGAGTTCGCGCCGCCAGGCTTCGACGGGAAGAATAAATGCCGCGAAGTTGCCAATGCCAAGTTGGATATTTTCGGCGGTGATGGGATGGTAGACAAGCGTTCGATTGGTGGCATTCTCAGCGAGTAGGCGGTTGCGAATGCTCCATGCAAGGGCAAATGGGATAAAGCCCACAAGGTAGATACCAACACTGGTCAGGCGTTGTTTCCAGGTTGGGTGAAGAATGAAGAGTGAAACAAGAAATGTGGCGAGAAGAGCAAGCCCGGCATAACGCGTCAGGTAGGCAAGGGCGGTAAGAACCGAAGCAAGTAATAAGAACTTGATGGAGTTTTTTTCTTCGCTTATAAAGTATTGTGAAAAAGATAGGAATGCGGCAAGGGTAAAGAAAATATACAGCGGCTCACTCATTGCCGTGGTGTGGATGCGAAATAACTGTCCATTCAGCAAAAGCAGGAAGGCAAGAACGCCTCCCGCCGCCTTTGACTTGGTCATGCGCCAACCAATGATGCCAAGCATAAAAATGTTTGCGCCAAAGATCAGTGCATTGAGCAGTCGTGTGCCGCGCAAGGGGTCGAGTCCGCTTATGCCGATCAATGCCAAAATGGTAGAGAAAACCGGAGGGAAATGCGTAACCGGCTGGTTCGATGCCAACCAGGCTTCACGATATCCCTGTCCATCCAAAAGGCTGCGTGCTCCGGCAATGTAGGCAATGGAATCATCGAACAATCCCATGCCTTGCGGAGTCGCATAAAGGATGAGAAAAGTCCCTGAAAGGGCAAGCAGGCTGAGGATTAAGAATGAAGCGAAGAGGGAATGTCGGGCGATCATATGAGAATGTTACGGATTACGCATCCCATAATATGGAATGCGTAATCCGTAACAAACCTACGTTACTTTACAGGGAGTAGGAAACCCTGATCTTCTAGATACTTAACAATGGCGCGAGCGTTATCTTCAGGGGTGGATGCGTACCCCTTGAGCGTGATCTCCGGCTTGACGGGCGGCTCATACGGATCATCGACACCGGTGAAGCCCATCGGCTTGCCATCTACCATGGCTTGACGAGCCTTGGCGTACAGACCTTTCACATCGCGCTGTTCGCAGACTTCGACAGGTGTATCCATGAAGACTTCGATGAAGTTCTCGCCGACCATCTTGCGGGCTTCTTCGCGAGTGGCGCGATAGGGACTAATAGCAGCACAGATAACGATGCCACCAGCATGCACGATCTCGCCAGCGACGAAACCGATGCGGATGATGTTGGTATCGCGGTCTTCCTTGCTAAAGCCAAGACCCTTGGAGAGATGGGTGCGAACTACATCACCATCGAGGATGGCGGTCTCACGTCCGCGTTCGAGGAGAAGAGTGGTGAGCACAGCCGTAGTAGCGGACTTGCCGGAACCGCTCAAGCCGGTGAACCAAATGCCAAAGCCCTGCTTGTGGCGCGGAGGATACATTTCACGCAAAATTTCTGCGGTCTCAGGGCGGGTGAACCATTCAGGGAGTAATTTGCCCTTGGCAAGATAATCGTCACGCACCTGTGTGCCAGAGATGTTGGCAACCTTTGCACCCTTGGGAACGTCCTTCTCTTCCACATAGCGATCTTCGTCGGGAAGATACACGAGCATCTCGAACGGAACCATCTTGACGCCAAGTTCAGATTCGTACTGGGTCATCAATTCCTGCGCATCATACGGACCATAGAATGGCTTACCGG
>JBDKJK010000405.1:0-3100 GCA_039796675.1 Chloroflexota bacterium | reverse complement strand
TTGCATGGCTAGGGCTCGGATACGCGGTCTTTTTGCGTTCCCAGATCCTGCGCGAAGACAAAGGCACCGAAAAAATGCAGGAAGTTTGGAATGCAATCAAGGATGGCGCGAATGCGTATTTGCAAAAGCAATTTCGTTCCATCATGCCGTTGATCGTAATTTTGACCATTGCGCTATTCGCATCTGTCTATGTTGTTCCGCCATCTCCTGAGGCATTGGAACGCTTTGCGGGTCAAAGTGAAGCCAGTGTCCAGATCATCATTGGTATTGCGCGAGCTGTTGCATTTGTGATGGGCTCGTTCTTTTCGCTGATGGTTGGTCAGATCGGCATGCGCATGGCGATCGAAGGCAATGTGCGTGTGGCTGCTGCTTCAAAGAGATCCTTTGGTGATGCGCTTCGTATCGCCTACCGTGCGGGTACCATTACCGGTATGTTGACTGATGGTCTTGGCTTACTCGGCGGGACCATCATTTTCATTATCCTCGGTATTGCAGCGCCAGATGCTTTGCTTGGCTTCGGCTTTGGCGGCACGCTCCTCGCGTTGTTCATGCGTGTGGGCGGCGGTATCTTTACGAAGGCTGCCGATGTCGGCGCTGACTTGGTTGGTAAGGTAGAGGCAGGTATCCCTGAGGATGATCCGAGAAATCCTGCTGTGATCGCAGACCTCGTTGGTGACAACGTCGGTGACTGTGCCGGTATGGCAGCGGACATCTTCGAATCCTATGAAGTGACCATGGTTTCCGGTTTGATCCTTGGTCTTGCGCTTTGGCATACTACTGGGCAACTCGAGTGGATCGTCTTCCCCTTGTTGGTACGTGGTATTGGCGTGTTGTCTTCCATTATCGGCACATATTTCGTTAAGGCTGGTAAAACGGGCAAAGCTGCCGATGCGATGAAAGCGATTTTCAGCGGCTTTGTTACCTCTGCCTGGATTTCTGCCGCTTTGTTCTTTCTCGCTGGGTTTGTTTATATGCATGGCATTGAAGACTTGTCTGTCGATGCTTTCGCAGCGTATGGTGGTTGGTGGCGTTTGCCGACTGCAGTTGGTGTGGGTGTGTTGCTTGCGATTTTGATCGACCGCCTGACTGAATATTTCACCGGTACACATGCTTCACCTGTGAATGATATTAAGAAATCTGCCGATACGGGCCCTGCGACCTTGATCTTGAACGGCATCACGGTTGGCTTTGAGTCGTCAGTTTGGTCTGTTCTCGTTATCGCTGTGACCATTATTGCTTCCATCTTTATTTTTGGAACCATCCCTGGGCTGGAAGGCGCGGAAAGAGCGACTTTCATTCTTTATGGTGTAGCGATGACAGGTATTGGTATGTTGACCCTTACCGGCAACAACGTGGCGATGGACTCCTTTGGTCCTATTTCGGATAATGCCAATGGCATTGGCGAGATGGCTTGGTCTGGCAAAACAGACAAGGCGACCAAAGACGCTCAGCAAATCATGGCTGACCTTGATGCGGTGGGGAATACGACCAAAGCCATTACCAAGGGTGTTGCCATTGGTTCTGCCGTGATTGCAGCGGTTTCTCTCTTCGGTTCCTTCCTTGTGGACGTTTCTCGTGCACAGGCTGGCTTGGGCGTCCCCCTTGCACAGCAGATCCAGGCGATCGGTATCCGCGTGGATATCCCCCAGATATTCGTCGGTATGCTCATTGGCGGCGCTCTGCCGTGGTTGTTCTCTTCTTTCGCGATCCAGGCTGTGACTCGCGCCGCTTCCCTCATCGTGTTGGAAGTTCGCCGTCAGTTCAAATTGGGCGTGTTAGACGGCAAGATTAAGCCCGATTATGCTCAGGCAGTTAATATCTCCACCACTGCCGCGCAGAAGGAATTGGTCTCTTTGGCATTGCTCGGCATCGTAACTCCCATCGTAGTTGGTCTGACATTGGGTGTGGAGGCGCTGGGTGGTTTCCTTGCGGGTATCATCGTTTCAGGTCAGTTGCTTGCAGTGTTCCTCAATAACTCCGGCGGTGCTTGGGATAATGCCAAGAAGTTGATCGAAGACGAACCTAAAGATCCGAAGAACAACCTCGGCAAAGGCTCCGAACGCCACAAGGCGGGTGTGGTTGGTGATACTGTTGGTGATCCCTTCAAGGATACGGCGGGTCCGGCTCTCAACCCAATGATCAAGGTTGTGAACCTGGTCGCGGTGATCATCGCCCCGATCGTGGTTCAATATCAGGGCTTGAACCTGGGAACAGGCTTGATCGCCGCCGCTTTGCTTGGCGTGCTTGCCTGGGCTGTGATGCGTTCCAAGGCTCCCGTCCCCAGTATGACTGCGAGCGTTGGTGCGGAAGCGGCTCCTAAGAAGAAAGCTAAAACCACCAAGAAGAAGTAGTAAATACAATGAAAATCCCGTCCTGCAGTAGTGGGGCGGGATTTTTTTGTTATTCATATCGTTTTCTGCGTGATAGAATCGACCCATCTTCCCTTGAAAGGAAATGTATTCAATGACGGATGTTAAAGCATTTGGCGAACGTTTAATGGGCAATCTTGAAAAGGTGATGGTTGGGAAACGACAGGTTCTGGAACTGGCAGTGATTGGTTTGTTATGTCAGGGACATGTCCTCATTGAAGATGTGCCCGGTGTGGGGAAGACGGTGTTGGCGCGCAGCCTTGCGCGGTCTCTGGATTGTGTTTTTAACCGCATTCAATTCACACCGGATATGCTCCCAAGCGACGTGACCGGTGTCTCGATCTACAATCAACAGAAGAATGAATTTGAATTTCGACCGGGTCCTATCATTGGGCAGGTGATTCTTGCAGATGAGATCAACCGCGCCACGCCGAAAACGCAGGCGGCTTTGCTAGAAGCGATGGAAGAAAGACAGGTAACCGTTGATGGGGTAACCCACCCGATGCCAAAGCCTTATATCGTGCTTGCCACACAAAACCCGATCGAATATGAAGGGACCTTTCCGCTCCCTGAAGCGCAGTTAGACCGCTTCCTTTTGCGGATGCGTTTAGGATACCCGAGTATCAACGATGAGATCCGTATCATGGGTGAGCAGCGATTGCAACATCCGTTGGATGCGCTGACTTCGGTAGCAACCGGGGAAGATGTGATGCAAATGACGGAGGCGGTTC
>JBDKJK010000404.1:0-3775 GCA_039796675.1 Chloroflexota bacterium | reverse complement strand
AGTCGGTCTCGGCTGTGAAAAGGTCTGGGGTTGAGAACCAGACTCCGGCTTGGAAAGAGGCGTTGCCGGAGGTGGGTCGAAATCCGTGATGGGGGGTTCATCACGTTCGGCACTTGTAGATTTTAGGGTGAAGCCAGGCGGCTCAAGGTCATTTTTCTGTTGTTAGACTTCACAAGTTAACTCCCAAAACCGGGGGAGGATCGTGCGCGAATTTTCCAGTCAATTTCAAGCATGAGACCGCAGTGTGCGGTGGAAGTGTTCAAAGTTTCCTTAATTATACATGAAATCCAATTTTTGTTAACATTGGTTCTTCGTGACAGGATTCGGTGCCCTGCCTTCTTTTGTAGGTATAATTTTAAAGAAAATATTAGACCCGATGATAGAGGTGACATGATCAACCAGCAGAACTTGGATGTGAGGGATATTCAAAACGTGCGTCGCTTTGTTGCGTTTATAGGGCTATATATCATTTTGGTAAGTCAGTTTCTGGCGTTTTCAACCCCAGTGGAAGATGTACTCATGCCGCCATATACCTGGCTGGCACTGATTGGGGTTTTCATTCTGGTTTTTAGCCGATTCTTACGAGATACCTCTTTTTTGCGGAAGCTTTCGAATACGCGTTTTTTTAGCGATCAGATGTTTTGGATCGTTACGGGGGTCTTGTTTTCAGCTTTAGGGGCTTTGGCAACTTTTTTCTTTGCAAAATATACCCGGGTGAATTACATTCCTGTGGTTACAGTATGGCTATTGGGGGCGGGTAGTTATGTATATGCCTTCTTTCAAGCGGGGGAGTGGATGGTGTTTGTGTCGGCACGGGATTGGTTCAAGAAGCACCGAACCGAGATCATTTTGGTCTTGCTGATCACGGTGGCGGCATTTGCTGTTCGGTTTTATAAGCTGGGCGAGTTGCCGCGCGTTTTGGATGGGGATGAAGGGGCAGTGGGTTTAAACGCGCAACTGACGAATGAAGGCGTACTTAGCAATCCATTTGCGTTGTGGGATAACTTCGGGGCACTCTACTTGCAGTTAATTAACTTTTCGTTGAAGGTCTTTGGGATTAATGCCTTTGCTCTTCGGTTAATCCCTGCTATTGGCGGGGTGCTTGCCATTCCAAGCATTTATTTATTGGGGCGCCAGATTGGCGGTTGGCGAGTTGGTTTGATTGCCGCGTTTCTGATCGCTTTTTCTCATTCGCATATCCACTTTAGCAGAATCGCTTCAGTGGCATATATTCATGGGTCATGGCTTGCACCGCTTGAGTTGTATTTGCTGCTAAGCGGGCTTGAGAAACGGCAGGCATGGCGCACGGCTTTAGGCGGTGTACTGCTTGCGATCCATTTTTCAGTCTATCTCACGGCACAGGTCGTGGCAGGCATGTTGGTCGTTTTTACAATCTTGGGCTTTTTGTTTTATAGAGATTGGTTCAAGTCTCGTGTTCAGCAAGTGACTGCATTCTTTGGCGGTTTTTTTACAACCATTTTGCCTGCGGGGCTTTACTTTACCCAACAGCCTGGTGAATTCTTGAACCGATTAAATAAAGATGGAACTTTTCAATCGGGCTGGCTGGAAAATACGATGGCAGCAACGGGGCAAAGTGCAGTAGAAGTTCTATTTGGTCGTGTAACCCACGCTTTCCTGTCTCTTATCTACTACCCTGCGCTCGATTTTTACGGCTCACCTGCCCCTATGTTGAGCATGATCTCGACGGTGATGTTCCTGGCTGGGCTGGGTATTGCCTTATGGCGTTTGAAGAACCCTACTTATTTATTGTTGAACGGCTATTTTTGGGCAGCAACCGTTGCAGTAGGGCTGTTTGCCGTTCCTCCCGGTGCAGATTCGTACCGCATGTTGATGGCATTGCCAGCCGCCATGATCATGGCTGCTCTGGGTCTTGAAGAGATTCTCGAAATGTTTGGCATCACTTGGGAAACAAAACGAGTGGCGTATGGCGTTTCCGTCAGCATCATCTTTGTCAGTTTGATGGCATTTAACTTATGGACGTATTACGTTGATTTTGCCGGGCGTTGTCGCTTCGCATCTGACACAGCCGGGCGGTTTGCTTCCTACCTTGGGGCACAAGTGGCTCAGATCGATAGCGAAAAGCAGGTTTATTTGCTCAGCGATAATATTTTTGTTCATGGCACACATCCCTCTTCGTTTTTTCTGAGCAAGAGCCGTCAGATATTAAACTTTAGCGAGCCAATTGACCAACTAAACCCGGTTTCTGGCGAGGTTCTCATTGCACCGCCAAGCCGCATAGAAGAATTGGAAGAATGGGCACGTGCCAACCCCGGCGGCGATTTGCACTATAAATATGATTGTACCGACCCGATCCTTTTGTTGTACCAGATTCCATAAAGAGGTCTATTGGACTCGCGTGAATATGAGATCATGTTTCAGGCAGAGGAACGCCATTGGTGGTATCTGGGTATGGCTGCTATTACCCGGTCTTTATTGGAGCGTCATGTACGCCCAAATCATCGCCTGAAAATACTGGATGCAGGCTGCGGTACGGGTGCCGCCATGACAACTTACTTGGCAGACTATGGCGACGTCACTGGTGTGGATCTATACCAAGAGGCGGTGACATTAAGCCGTAAGCGCAATGCCTCTCGCCTCGCCCGCGCCTCCATACTGGACCTGCCACTGGCTTCTGCTTCCTTTGACCTTGTCACCAGCTTCGACGTTTTATACGAACGCGGCGTGCCTGACGAAGCCCGCGCGTTGCAAGAGTTTTTTCGAGTGCTCCTCCCTGGCGGATATGTCCTAATGCGCTTGCCCGCCTATGACTGGCTGCGTGGACAGCATGATGAACGAGTTCACACTCGCAGACGGTATACCAAGGGACTTTTAAAGTCTTTGCTCGAACAAAGCGGATTCCATATTGTGCATCTTTCGTATGCGAACACCTTGTTATTTCCGCTGGCTCTGGCAAAACGAATCGGCGAACGCTTCTCGCCGTTGCGTAGTGAACACTCAGATTTGAGTTTGGATCGAACCAATGAAATTTTTAGGCGCATTCTTTCATGGGAGGCGCCTTTTGTTTCCAGTCTTGGGTTGCCTTATGGGTTAAGCGTCTTTGCAGTTGCGAGAAAAATATTATGAGCGTAATCATGGATTCAGAGCGTAAAAGACTCAAAAGCTTGAGCGTTGTTTTTCCGGCGTATAACGATGGCGGAACCATCGCCAGTATGGTGGCAGCGGCTTCGATTGCCAGCCGTCAGGTGACGGATGATTTTGAGATCATCGTCGTCAATGATGGCAGTTCAGATTACACTGCCGATGTTCTGCAAGAAATGCAAACTCGTTATCCCGAGTTGCGCGTCATAACCCATGAAACGAATCGCGGCTATGGAGGCGCACTACGCAGTGGCTTTTCGGCGGCAGTGAAAGATTGGGTTTTTTATACCGATGGTGATTCTCAATACAACCCCTTGGAGTTGGCTGGATTGGTGCAGGCAGTCTATGACGGGGCACAACTGGTGAATGGGTATAAGCTAAAGCGGAACGACTCACTCGTCCGCATCTTGATCGGGCGGGCATATCATTACTTCGTGAAGCTTACCTTCGGCATTCGCATCCGCGATGTAGACTGTGACTTTCGCCTGATTCCCAGACACATCTTGCAAAGTATTGAGTTGAAAAGTGTCAGTGGCGCGATTTGTCTGGAAATGGTCAAAAAGATCGAGGACGCCGGGTATGTATTTGCGGAAGTGCCGGTTAATCATTATTCGCGGAAATATGGCGTTTCTCAATTTTTCGTCCCCTGGCGAAT
>JBDKJK010000403.1:0-15266 GCA_039796675.1 Chloroflexota bacterium | reverse complement strand
CCTTCGCCTATCTCCGCCACGACGCCTGTTTTGCCCACCCCGCGCTTTACTTTGTACCCCATCTTTTCAAGTTCATCTGCCACGATCGCCGCGGTGCGATGCAGGTCAAAGCCTGTTTCGGGGTGCATATGAAAATCGCGCCGCCATTCGATGAGGTCTTCTGAAATTGCATGGGCTTGTTTGATCATTGTTCATTCTCCTAGCATAAGTATACAGGTAGATAAGTAAACAAGTAAATACGGTGAAATTCTGATCGATCTACTATCTACTTCTTCTTTACTGTTTCGCGCTCAGCTGCTGCAAGGATCTTATCTAACTCGGCTTCCTGTGCTGCTTCCAACGGTGGAACTTGATGTTCACGCAAGATGCGTTCGGCTTCATCAATGGCATGGTCTGCCATTTGCTTGCGCCCCATTTTATCTTCCCAGGTGTCCCAGGAATTTCGTTCGGCGAGTTTGGTTAATGCCATTTCACCGGCTCGTAGGTGTTTGAGCGTATGCTTGCTGGCAAGGTAATTTCGGTTCGAATCCATTACATTGCCGATAATCTCAACTGCCAAGTGTTCCACATCTGCAGAAAGCCCCTGGCGTTGCCGGTGGATGCTTTTTGCCAATTCATTATCCAACACCATTTGGGCGAAGGAACCCATCACACCGGCTTCCATTTCACCAATGCCCGAGAGTTCATCGGCTCCTGCTAGAGCGGGGAGAGAGGCGTTGAGTCCGCGTTCGAAGGCGTTTTGGGCATCCAGTGTGTGGGCATTGGTCGAAAATCCATAGACGTTTACCGCGAACCCATAATAATGCCCAAGCTGAACGGTCGCCGCCGAGGAGATGCCAAGCTCCACGCCGCCCCAGATCAGCCCTGTACGCGGTTCCAACATTCCCAAGCGCCCGCAGTATACAACTCCACAGCCGGGGTTGAGAATCTGAGCCAAAACAAGCGGAGCGAGCGTTTCGGCGCTTTGTTGTACAAGACTGCCAGTGATCGTCATGGGCGACGTCGCACCGCCAGTGGGGGCAGGCAGATTGGCATGGATGACGCCCGCCTGTGCCATATCCATGATGGCTTGCGCGGCGATGTCGTGCATGGTTAACGGGCTGACGGGCGAGAGCGAGAGCGTGATCTCATGCGGTTCAATGCCCAAGACAGCCGCCATCTCGACTGCGTATTTGACCTCATGCCCGAATTGAATGCCTGGTCCTTGCACCGGCTTGGTCGTGTTTGATAATGTGTGGCGGAACATATGTAGCGCCATCAACTCATTAGAAACATCTGGCGGGGTAAAGAACGGGGTGACGTTGTTACAGTTCGGGAGCGCATCTAACACGCGCGTTGCATTGATGCAATCTTCATTCGTAGCAGCATGATGTGTCCCCGTACGCGCATCGAAGACATCACGCGCGCCGCCGAGGTTGTGGAAAAACAATGTCCCACCGCCCAATTCATTGACCGTGCCATTGCGCCCGCGGATCTTTGGGCGCTTATTTGCCTTTGCAACAGAATCCATCACTAGGTCGGCAGGCATACAAACCCGGTTGCCGTTCATTGTGCAACCGGCTTGTAACAAAACATCCAGGCTGGGTTTATGCGTCCAAATGATGCCGATCTCGCTCATCACTTTTAGCGTGGCTTCGTGCATGGCTTGTACGTCTGCATCTGATAAAAACTTCAATGGTTCCATCTGCTCTCCTCAATAAAATATCTGACCATGGACGACGGACCATTGACCATACGATCATCCATCGTCTGTGGTCTATCGTCCGTTGTCTAGCACTTTTGATAAAAACTCCAACCGTTTCGCTTCGGCATCAACTACATTCTCTATCTTCAAGAAGGAATGCCCTTCATCTTTATACAGATGCAATTCTACATCTTTACCCAACTTCTTTAACTCATCATATGCATCAGTCGATTCTGAAGCCGGGCAGCGCGGGTCATTCGCTCCGCAGATCATTTGAACAGGCGCGTTGACTTTGTCTAAAAAGAAATACGGCGAGCGGGCGATCCACAAGTCTTTGTTCTCTTCCGGGTCACCCATGTTCTCAATATTCCAATGCTGTAAATCTTCGCGTGAATTTTTATGAGACTTGATCCAATTCAGAAATGGCACCACTGCCGAACCGCCAGCAAACAGATCGGGGTACGAAGTCAGGCAGGTCATCGTCAAATATCCGCCGTGGCTTCGCCCTGTTACTGCGATCTTATTGGCATCGGCAAACCCATTCTCGATCAAATACTTCACACCTGCGGCACAATCATCGGTGTCTACACCGCCCATGTCGTATCGGCTGGCGTTCTGCCACTTCTTGCCATATCCTGTCGAACCGCGATAGTTTGGCGCAAGAACCGTCCAACCTTGCGATGCCATATAACTCATCAACGGATTCCACATAAACGAAAAATGCCAGTTCGGTCCGCCATGAATATCGATCACCGCATGTTTACCGTCACCGCGATATAACAATGCCGGAATTTGCATGCCATCCATACCGGCATACCAAACTTCCTCGGGCTGCTTAAAATTCAATGCCGCATCAAGCGACTTCGTAAGTTGTTGTATCTTTCCGCTTTCAAGATTCACCTTCCATAAATCCGCCGGGCGATTCACATCTTCATACAACAGGATGACTCCATCTGCGGTGAATTGCGGAAAAGAATGCACGCCATCGCCAACTTTTATGGGACGAGGTTCCGCGCCTCTTTCCTTAAACTGAAAACTGGTCTTTGCACCCTGTGCCTGTACCCAGCCGATACCTTCTCCGCTTCGCGACCAAGTTGGCTGAGTCTTATCCCCCGCAGACTGATCCACCCAGGTAATTTCCTGTGTCTCGATGTTGAACAAGCCAATATCGTGCCATTCATTCACTTCGGCAGAGAAAGCAAGGAATTTGGAATCAGGAGACCAGGCAGGGTGTTGTGCATTTAATGCCTTACCTTCCCACATTAATTGAACTGTTCGTACCTTGCCTTTATGACGCCCCACCGGCACAATGTGAATGCTGCGGTCACTCGCCGCCGCTTCTGACTCAACTGCGATCCAAAGCCCATCAGGCGACCAAGCTGCATCCCAGCAAGGATGGAAGATGTTGCGGATCATGTGCTCACCGCTTCCATCAATGGAGAGAATGAAAAGAGCGAATTGTCCCTTGGCTTCAGAAAGCACAGCGAGCAATTGACCATCTGGCGACCAACTGATATTTGGCTGGTGCGCATAAAGAATATCTGAGGTCAGGTCAGTGGTGGTATCCGCTTTGAAATCGTGAACAGCGATATGGTACGACTCGCTTCCGTCTAGGTCGAGTGCAAAGGCAAGTTTGGAACCATCTGGAGAAAACTTGGGTGCGAATTGAGCGCCGCCCGTTTTTAGGGATAAGGGAGTGGGTGCCTCGCCATTCAGAGATTGCCATAATTCCCAACGCCCGGTTTTGTTCCACGAGAAGATGATCCGATCTTCAATGGGGGAGATGGTGTACGGTAAACCAGAGTCTACATATGGAATGCGCAAGAGTTGGTCGATTGTCTGCATTGGGCGAATATTAATTCCTTTATGGATGAGGCGTAGTGAAATGAAATTTTATAGCGTTGCTAAATCTTCCAATGTTGGTAATTCTTCGAGACCGGCTTTCTTTGCAAGGTCACGCATGTATGAGTGGAGACGAGCCGTCTGGTCAGAATCCAGCTCGGGGCGTTGGTAAGAGGCGAGCAACTCTTTCACGCGCAGTTTGGCTCTGCCGAAGGCATCTAACGAGCCAGACTCTTTCCACTGGCGAGTTGAGTTACGATCAATGATGTCACTGGGTAGGTGCTGTTCTTCGCGGAAGAGTTTCATGGTAATTTTTTGTTTAAGGAAGTCGCCACCTTTGAAGTTGATCTTATCATCGTAGAAGCCAGTGGCGAGGGTATCGGTGTGCTGCTTGATGCCCATCACCATGCGCTTTGCCATGGCGATGCCTTCTGCGTCGATGACGAGTTTTTCGGCGCTGTGGCAGGCGAGGAAGTCTAACATGCCGGAGCCGGAGATCATGTTGATGCCGCTGAGCGCGCCGATCATGGCTGTGATTCCGCTTTCAAGCCCAGCCTGCGCATCGACGAGTTTTGAATCTGTTGCGCCGAGGTAGGTGTGGGTGGGCATGCCGAGGGTTTTGGCAACTTGCGCGTACGAACAATCGAGCATGGCGGTCTCAATGGCACCCATAGGAGTGGCGCCTTTTTTCATGTCGAAGATGGCTGCCGCGCCACCCCATACAATGGGCGAGCCGGGATGCGCAAGTTGATGGATGGTAATGCCCGCCAGACATTCTGCCGTGTGCTGTGTGACCGTGCCAAGCATGGTGACAGGAGCCGCAGCACCCGCCAACGGCACGGAGACGATCTCAGCAGGGATGCCCGAGCGTGCAAGTTTGATGAGGTTGCCTGCACCAAAGTTTGACCAGATCAACGGCGGCGCCGGGCAGACATCGAAGATGGCGCGCGGTTTTTCGCGAGCGGCTTCGGCACTGCCTGCGAAGATTGCCAACATGTCTATCATCTCTTGCACGGTCTTGTTGGTGAATGCGCCGGTGACGATGGGCTTCTTGGAATAGAGCAACGCCAGATAAAGGCGATACGAGTCTTGAATATCTTTGGGAACGTCGTGACAGATTACGGCGGTAGATTGTGCATCGTATTGGGGGATTTGTTCGGCTACTTTAATTAAACGGAGAAGGTGTTCGGTTTCGGTGGTGTCATGCTCGAGGGTATCGGGGTTGAGCATGGTGATGCCAGAGGAACCCGGGTCGAAGTGAACCGAGTCGCCGCCGTAGTGGATGGTGGGGTTGCCGTGATAGTCGTACAGGTAGAACTCGCGCGGCACACTTTCCAACGCGCGTTGGACGAGTGAAGCCGGAATTTGCGCAACATGGGTCTCAGGATCAATGACCACACCTTCGCGCCTGAGCATATCACGCGCTTCTTCATTTTGAACTTTGATGCCTGGTTTGAGCAAAAGCTCATAGGCTTCTGCCAGAATGCGGGCAATGATCTCGTCACTGAGCAGGGTTAGCTTTGGTCTCATGAGACACCTCTAGTTGGGAATTTCTCTTTGGCGATAGAGATAGAAACGAGTAACGAGGTGGAAGAAATGAGTTCTCTTGCCTCGTTACTCGTTTGGCATTTCTTATTAGTTCTCTACTGACCGGATAATTTTTTCAATAGCTTTTTTCTTTTCTGATTTTTATTACGCCATGCCTCGAAGAACAAGAGCGCGGCTCGCACGTGCGCCTGCGCACGGTACAGGCAATGACGGGGTATTACGCCTTCCCGACCAACTGCTTCGCCAATGCCACAGCACCGACAGCATCTTCAGAGGTGCCATCGGCTTTGATCTTGGTTGCCCAGTCGCGGGTAATGGGTGCGCCGCCTACCATCACTTTGATGCGCGGACGCAGATTTTCTTTATCGAGTTCTTCGATCAATTCACGCTGACGTACCATCGTGGTGGTGAGCAATGCGCTCAAACCAATGATTTGTGCGTCGATTTCCAACGCCTTGCCGATGATTTTGTCGGCGGGCTGGTCTACGCCTAGGTCGGTCACTTCGAAGCCAGAGGCGCTGAGCATGGTGCCAACCAGTGTCTTGCCGATCTCGTGAATGTCACCTTCTACTGTAGCGAGAATGACCTTGCCCATCGTTTCGCGGGCTTCGCCAAGCTTAAGTAATTCTGGCTCAAGCACGGCAACGGCGGCTTTCATTGCTTCGCCTGCCATTACCAATTCGGGTAAAAAGGCTTCGCCTGCACCGAACTGGTCACCAATATAATTCACACCGATCACAAATCCTTTTGTAATGGCATCCAATGGCGGGATGTTCATTTCAATGGATTTTTGAGCAAGTTCCACCGAAACATCAGAGTCGCCATCAATGATGCTTTGAGCCATATCCTTATACAATTTTTCAATTTCTTCCGACATACTGCCTCCTGATGAATTTACTTGGATTTTTTGATCAAATGAGAAATTTGTTTTTCTTTATCTCTTAATGACTTTGCAGGAATATTGCGATAGTTTTGCAGCCACCTGCCCGATTCCATAACGTGCTCCAAAGATACCTTTACCGCTAGGTCGGGGTCGTGTTTTTTGAAGGCTTCTAAAATAGATGCATGTTCATCATGCGTTTGCGCCACACTCCCTGAAACCAACTCGGGCTTACGATATAGCGCCTCGTACAAAAGCCAGTCTGGGAATGCGTTCGAAACGATTGCATATAGCTGAATCAGCAATTGGTTTCCTGAAGCTTCTGCAATCTCGGTATGGAACTCACGGCTCAATTGACGTTCTTGCGGCATCTCGCTTAACTCCACATGGCGGTCCATCTCTGCCATGATGGCTTCAAGCCTTGCAATTTGCTCGGGCGTAATATTAAGTGCGGTTTCCCGGGCGATCATCGCCTCAAGAAAGAGGCGCATGCCGTAGGCTTCCACCACATCTTTTTCAGACATTTCACGCACGCGCACACCACGATACGGCACACGCTCCGCGATCCCTTTCGCCACCAGCAGATCGAGCGCTTCTCGCACTGGGGTCATACTGACGCCCATTTGGCTGGCAATATCTTCCTGCCGCAGCCAGTCGCCGGGTCCGTACCGCCCCGCAATAATCTGCCGATGCAAAGCATCGTAGATTTCTTCTTTAAGGGGTTTGTGGGTGAGTTCTTTGGTTACTATTGACGCCATGATTGTATATTATATATAATCTGACTTATTTTCGGAAGTGCCTTGTGTCACAGAAATTACATTCGGTTATACTCGTCGCATCGGAGTGTGCATGTCTGAAATTGACCTAACCCTTTTGAAGCCTGCGCTCGAAAAATTTATTCCCATGGGCCGCACGGGGCTCTTGCCAGCCCTGCACGCGGCTCAAACCATTTATGGTTGGCTGCCTGAGCCTGTTGCCGCCGAAGTTGCCAAAGCCTTGCGCATCCCACTGGCTGATGTTCATGGGGTCATCGAATTCTATTCGATGTACTACAACCAGCCAACCGGCAGAAATATGATCCGTGTCTGTACTGACCCGGCATGCGCATTACGTGATGGAGATGGACTCTTGCAAAAATTGTGCCATCAATTTGACGTAAACCCGCATCAGACTCACTCTGAGTTGGATCTCACCATTGAGCCAAGCCCGTGCCTTGGGCTGTGCGACCAGGTCCCTGCAACGCTGGTGACAAAGGGAGACCATGCCGTTGAAGATATCCGCGCTGATAAATCTTTTCGCCCCAGTTCTCCCGTCGGAGGGACGCTCCGTTTGTTGACGAAGAACTGCGGTGGCGAAACAACCTCCCTGAAAAAATACGGTGACTATGCCGCGCTAAAGAAAGCAAAAGCCATGAGCCGCGAACAGGTCGTAGAGGAGATCAAAGCCTCTGGTTTGGTGGGGCGAGGCGGCGCAGCCTTCCCGACCGGCATTAAGTGGGAAGGTGCGCTCAAGGCGCAGGCAGATGCTAAATACGTTATCTGCAATGCGGATGAGTCCGAGCCGGGCACGTTCAAAGACCGCATCCTGATGTTGGATGATCCGCATATGATGATCGAAGGATTATGTGTTGCGGCATATGCCATTGGCGCTCAAAAAGGTTTTATCTATATTCGCGGCGAATATCCATACATTGTTCCGGCGCTGCAACACGCAGTAGATGAAGCTCGCGCGGCGGGCTATCTTGAAAATTTTGATATTGAAATCCGAGTCGGTGCGGGCGCCTATATTTGTGGCGAGGAGACCGCGCTGTTTGAATCGATCGAAGGGAAGCGCGGGTTCCCGCGTGTGAAGCCGCCTTTCCCAACGACGCATGGTGTTTTCGGCAAGCCGACCGTCATTAACAATGTTGAGACGCTTTGCAATGTGCCGCTTATCATCTCGATGGGTTCGGCTGAGTATCGCAAGATCGGCACTGAGAAATCGCCAGGACCCAAATTGTTCTGTGTTTCAGGGGATGTGCTCAAGCCGGGGTTGTATGAAGTGGCATTCGGTGCAACCTTGCGTGAAGTGTTGGAGATGGCAGGCGGAGTTGCCAGTGAAAAGGCTCTCAAGTCAGTTCTGTTTGGCGGCGCAGCAGGCGCTTTTGCCACCTCTGCACACCTCGACGTAAAAATGACCTTTGAAGACTTGCGTGCTTCGGGGCTGCCGCTTGGTTCTGGTGTTGTAATGGTCTTCGACGAAACCCGCGACATGCGTGACGTGTTGAAACGCCTCGGACATTTCTTTGCAC
Organism: Chloroflexota bacterium; assembly: GCA_039796675.1. Classification (GTDB taxonomy): domain Bacteria; phylum Chloroflexota; class Anaerolineae; order Anaerolineales; family Villigracilaceae; genus Villigracilis. The sequence continues at coordinate 7,022 of JBDKJK010000403.1, read as the reverse complement.
ATGAATCCTGTGGCAAGTGCTATCCCTGCCAGATGGGTACTCAACGCCAGAAAGAAATCCTCGACCGTGTTGCAGATGGCAAGGTGCTCGAAGGCGACTTTATCCGCTTGCAAGATGTAGGCTGGACGATGACGGATGCAAGTTTATGCGGCTTGGGGCAGACGGCGGCGAGCGCTGTTCTTTCTGCAATGAAATTGTGGCCCGAAATTTTCGTCGAAGGTCAAAAGTCAAAAGTCAACTGACCTTCGACCTTCAACTTTTGGCTTGAAAAGGTGAACTAATGAGTATCACATTTATCATGGACGGCAAAGAAGTCACCGCGCAAGACGGGCAGACCTTGCTCGACGTTGCCCGCGAGAACGGCATTAATATTCCCACCATCTGCTTCCACGAAGCGACCACCGCAAATGCTTTATGCCGCATCTGTGTTGTCGAAGTGGAAGGGCAGCGTGTCCTTCAGCCTTCTTGCATTGTCAAAGCGGGTGCCAATATGAAGGTTCAGACGAGAAGCGAGAAGGTGGTGCGTGCGCGCAAAACGATTCTCGAAATGCTTGCTTCTACTATGGATTTATCTGACGCGCCCGACATCCTAACCATGATGGATGAGTATGGAGCAAGCGATGGACGCTTCCCCGATGCCTTGCGCCGCGAGTCGGAAGTCAAAGATGACAACCCAATGTACGTCCGCGATTATTCGAAGTGCTTGTTGTGCTGGCGCTGTGTACAAGTCTGTGCGGATGATGCTCAATATACCTATGCCATCAACTTTGAAGGACGTGGTTTTGAAACACAGATTGCCACATTTTTTGATAAACCCATCCCCGAAACATCCTGTGTGATGTGTGGTCAATGTGTGGGCGTTTGCCCGACGGGCGCTTTAAAGCCCAAACGTGAGTTTTTATTGGAACAGGGCAAAACACCCGCCGAAATTAGTGTGATGAATACAGGTAGAAAGCAAAGGAAGGCGAAGAAATGATCAAAGCAGATCGTGTTGTTACTTCAACCTGTCCCTATTGTGGTGTTGGCTGCACCTTGCAACTGCACGTGAAAGATGACTTTATTTTCAAGGTCACCACGCCATTCGATTCGCCCGTCAATCATGGGAACCTGTGTGTGAAAGGGCGTTTCGGTTACGACTATATTTACCACCCCAAGCGTGTTACCACCCCCATGATCCGCAAGACGAAGCAGGAAGCCGGTAAGCGCACTCAGGCATTCGATCTTTCTGAATGGCGCGAAGTTTCATGGGATGAAGCCTTGGATTATGTGGCAGATAACCTCGTTCGTATTTACAAGCGCGATGGTGCCGATGCGATGGCGGTCTATTGTTGTGCCAAAGCCACCAATGAAGATAATTATCTTCTGCAAAAAATATACCGTGCTTTGTTTCGCACCAATAATGTAGATCATTGCACACGGCTTTGTCATGCAGGGTCTGTGGTTGCTTTGCAGCAAGCGGTAGGTTCATCTGCCATGAGCAACACCGCCAGTCAGGTCATTATGAACGATGTTTTCATTGTGACTGGTTCGAATACTTCCGAAAATCATCCCATCATCGCTTTGCAGATGAAAGAAGCTGTACAAAAACATGGCGCAAAGATGATCGTCATCGATCCGCGTCGAATCGACCTGGTCGATATGGCTGAACTGTGGCTGCCGCTCAAGCCTGGCACGAATGTACCTGTCTTCTCTGCAATGGCACATGTAATTGTCAAAGAAGATTTGGTCAATTGGGAGTTCGTCAAGAATCGCACTGAAAACTTCGACGAGTTCATGGAAAGCCTCGAAAAGTTCACACCTGAATTTGCTGAAGAAGTTTCTGGTGTGCCTGCAGAAGATATTCGCAATGCTGCACGCATGTATGCGAAGGCAAAGAACGGCGCCATTTATTGGGGTATGGGTATTTCGCAGCTTTCACACGGCACAGCCAGTGCCATGGCACTTATTCACCTTGCTTTTCTCACAGGCCATGTCGGACGTGATGGCACAGGGTTAAATCCCTTGCGCGGACAGAACAACGTGCAAGGCGCCAGCGATATGGGCTCCATGCCTTTTCACTACCCCGGCTACATGCGCGTGGATAACCCAGAAAACCGTATCAAGTGGGAGAAAGCTTGGAACATCGAAGAAGGCGGGTTAAGCCTAAAGCTTGGTCTGACGACTACCGAAATCCTTTCCAATGCGCACGAAGGCGGGATCCGTGCTTTGTATATCATGGGCGAAAACCCCATGATGTCTGAGCCAAACCTCAATGTAACGCGCCATCATATGGAACAGCTTGAGTTTCTCGTATCGCAGGATATTTTTATCAATGAGTCAGGGGCATTTGCAGATGTGTTTTTGCCTGCGGTTCCCTTTGCCGAAAAAGACGGAACCTTTTCGAACACCGATAGAAGAGTTCAACGAGTCCGTGCGGCTCATCCTCCACGCGGTCAATCGCGACCCGATTGGCAGATTCTTTGTGACCTAGCCCTTCGCATCGAATCGCGCCTTGGCTTGCCCACTGCGAAATGGAATTATTCCAACCCGGAAGAGATCCTTCGAGAGATGGGAAGCGTGAACCCAGATTATGCAGGCATCACCTATGAACGCATTGATAAAGTCGGCTTGATCTACCCTGTGCCGGCACTCGATCACCCTGGTACCCCAACCTTGTTCAAAGAATCGTTCCCGCGTGGTAAGGGCAAATTTCACGCTTTGGATTACATCCCCATCCGTGAAGAAGCGGACGATGAGTATCCCTTTATCTTAACTACAGGGCGTTTGCTTGAGCATTGGCATGGCGGCACGATGACGCGTAACTCAGCCTTGAATGAAATTTATCCCGAAGCCCGTGTAGAGATTCACCCTGCCGACGCTGATATCCACGGTATCAGAAACGGCGACCCGGTCAAGGTCCAGAGTAGACGCGGCGAAATCGTTGTCCGCGCCACGGTGACAGAGAAAACCACCGTGGGTGTGGTCTTCATCCCTTGGCACTTCCATGAAGCTGCCGCAAACTTGTTGACGAACGACGTGCTTGACCCACAAGCGAAGATTCCTGAATTCAAAGCCTGTGCTGTGCAGGTTTTCCCTGCACGTGAGAGTGATCTCCCGAACCCAGAGCTAGAGCTGAATAGAGGAAGATATTAAATTTTTCGGCTGGCGTAGAAAAGGCGGCACTTGCCGCCTTTTCTTTTTTTCTTGCCCACTAATTGAAATGGACGCAGGAATAATCTAAAGTAAAATTTATTCCCATGGCTTCCAATCCCTTCAACCCAGTTGACTTAAATATTGCACCAGAGATCCGCTCACGAATGATGCGCACAATCATTATGGGGCTGATAATCGCCAGTGTATTATTTGCGGCTGGGGCATTGATTGGTTTTCGTGAATTAGTTTCGCGCGCGCTTGTCTTTGGGGTTGGGGTTATATTAATTGGCACAGTTACTTTGGTTTTACTCAAAAAGGGATATGAACGACTGCCATCTGCATTGATCGTAACCTTTCTCTGGTTGATCATCTTTGTTGGAGGATTAACAGCCGGTGGAATTCATGCACCTGTATTTACAGGGAGCCTGATCGTGATCTTGGTCGGCTGGGCATTGGGAGGAAGGCGTGGCGGGCAAATGACTTTTCTTGCCTGTTTTGGCTCTGGAGTAATCCTCTATTTGGCTGAAGTAAATGATCTGCTGGAACCTCGCCGGGAATACTCAGCGCTTGCGCTTTTTGCTATCTCTCTTTTCTTTATGGTCGCCGTATTTGTGTTTCAGCATGCCCAGCAGATGATCATAAGTGATGCTCTGATGCGCGCGCGCAAAAGCGACGAACAATACCGTTCTCTACTTGAAAAGATTCCAGTCATCACCTACATTAACGACCTGTCTCCAAGCGCACTGACCTTATATGTTAGCCCGCAGGTGGAGCAATTGATCGGCTATTCGCAGCGCGAATTAATGGGCGACCCATTGCTTTGGAAAAAGATCATTCCCGTCGAAGAGCAGCCGAGCGTCCATGCTGAAGTGACCCGTACAACAGAAACTGGTGAACCATTCAATATGGACTATCGTTTGGTGACAAAAACTGGAGACATAATCTGGGTACGAGATGAAGCCCGATTGGTACGGGACTCAGAAGGAAAGGAACTATATTGGCTCGGCGTTTGGACGGATATTACCAACCGCAAGCAGTCAGAGCACATCCGCGAAGAAGCCGTAAGGGACTTGACGGCTCGCACCACTCAACTCCTAACCGCTAGTGAAGTATCCTCTGCTGCCGTCTCGATGCTTGAATTGAACGAATTGCTTCCCAAAGTGGTGGAATTGATCCGCTCTCATTTTGACTATTATTATGTCTCGCTATTTCTTGCCGACCCGCAAAATGAACATGCGATATTGAATGCCGCAACTGGCGAAGTTGGTCAGATACTGTTAGAAGCCGGACAAACCTTGCCCATTGGCAATTCATCTATGATCGGTTGGTGCATTGCCAACAATCAGGCTCGTATTGCACTAGATGCCGGGAAAGAAGCCGTCCGATTCAAGAACCCGCTCCTGCCGTTGACCCGATCTGAGATTGCACTTCCCCTGCGAACACGCGGCAGGGTTATTGGTGCAATGGGTATTCAATCAGAAAGGGCAGAGGCGTTCACTGAGTGGGATATACAAGCACTTCAGACTATGGCAGATCAGGTAGCTAATGCTATTCATACTGCGCGTCTGTTCGATGAACGTAGTACCCTGCTTAAAGAAATGGAAGCAAAAAACGCTGAACTTGAGCGCTTCACATACACAGTGTCTCACGATTTGAGATCTCCATTGGTAACGATTCGCGGCTATTTGGGATACTTGCGTAGTGATGCCAAAACTGGGGATATGGTCCGTTTTGACCGTGACCTTGAACGTGTGATTCGCTCTACAGAAACCATGCAGACACTTTTGCAAGATCTTCTTGAACTATCTCGAGTTGGCAAAACCATCAACCCGACTGAGAATTTATCATTTGGAGAACTTGCGGAAGAAACGATCGACCTTATTATGTCGCCTGGGCAGCAAAAGAAGATTCCCGTTGAACTCCAATACCCCTTTCCCAATGTCCGAGCCGACAAAACACGTATGATCGGCGTTTTGCAAAATCTGATAGCCAATGCTATTAAATTTATGGGCAAACAGGAATCCCCCAGTATTACGATTGGAACATTCGGGCAAGATGAAAAAAATGGTTTTCCTATTTTTTTTGTGAGCGACAATGGGATTGGTATTGACCCCCAATATCACGAGCTGGTCTTTGGCTTGTTCAACCGTCTCGATTCTTCCTCAGCTGGAACCGGTATTGGGCTGGCATTGGTAAAGAGAATCATCGAGATGCACGGCGGTAGGGTGTGGGTAGAATCTGAAGGAAAGAATCGAGGCAGTACATTTTATTTCTCCCTGCCGCCTGCAGCGTGATCTGGTGGATTCATTTATGACGAGGCTTTATCAAGTTCCGCTAACGGAGATCCGCCGTGAGCAAATCGTTGTCAATTCGCGCTTCATCGCCACGCTCGCGCCTGCTTTTTCCATCGACGAAGCTCGCACCTTCATGAAGCGGATTCGGGAAGAATTTGCCGATGCCTCTCATAATGTGCCGGTCTACATCATTGGCGGCGGAAATACGGTGACAGAATATTTTTCGGATGATGGAGAACCGAGTGGAACTTCAGGCAAGCCAGCACTGGCTGTTTTACGAGGCAGCGGACTGGGAGATGTAGTCCTAGTCGTCACCCGATACTTTGGCGGGACCCTGCTAGGCACTGGTGGGCTGGTGAAGGCTTATACTGAAGCTGCACAATCGGTGGTCAATGCAGTAGAGCGTGGAAGAAGACAACCTGTACACATCGCTTTGCTAGCAATTCCCTATAACCTGTTGGAACGAATTCGCCTTTTTGTACCTCAGCATCATGGTGAGATTCAAGGCGAAGACTTTGCTGCTGATATCACACTGACAATTCATCTGCCAGTGGAAGCATTTGATGCTTTTCAAAACGATCTAAGGGAATTAACTGCAGGTAAATTGCAAGCTGAAATTATCGAAACCAGTGATATGGTTGTACCAATAAATTAATCGTAGGAGTATATTTATGTCGTCCGAAGTAGAAAAAGTTTCACTAAGCCAAACCAAATCTAAATTGTGGATAGATATTATTATATTTATTGTGTTTTTGGTAACCATGGAACCTGGCTTGAGCAGGCTGCCTGTTCATGAGTGGTTAAGCCTATCCATGATCGTAGGAATGTTGGTACATTTATTGATTAATTGGGATTGGATCATAGAAATCTCGCGTCGTTTTCTGGGGAAATTGGGTGGGCAAACACGCATAAATTATATTCTGAACTGGCTTCTCTTTATTGATGGTACGCTTCTTATGATATCTGGCATCATGATCTCAGAAGTAGCTATGCCTACCCTTGGTATTAATTTACAGATCGGAGGTGGCTGGTCTAAATTGCATGATCTTTCAGCAAATACGGCATTGATATTACTCGGCTTGCATACGGCGCTGCATTGGAATTGGATTGTGAGTACAGTGATGCGATATATTATTGACCCTGTATTGCGCATGATCTTCCGCAAAAAACGTGTGGATGGTGTCGCATGAAACTTATCGCACGTATATTGATCGTGTTACTGGCATTTGGAGTGGTTGCTGGGCTTCTGATGGTTTTTGATAGTATGGCTGTCACTTTGGCTGTTTCTGCAGGCTTGATCGATGAACCTCGGGCTGAGCATAGAGGTCCGAGGCAGACTGATAACCCTCAAAGAGATTCAGATGGAGCTAATCAAAATCAGGCTCGCCCAAAGCCCAGCATAACTTATATGATAAAACGTTGGGTTCTAGGTATGGGAAAGAATGTAGCTGTGATGGCAGTATTAGTCGCTGTCATTGTTTTTCCGAAAAGCCTTGCTAAGAAAAATAGGAAGATGGCATACACTACGAATAAGAATTTGGGAGAATAATTTACCTTACTCTCTTCTGTACCACAACAATGGATGTATGAATAAAA
>JBDKJK010000402.1:0-2752 GCA_039796675.1 Chloroflexota bacterium | reverse complement strand
GAAGTGACTCATGTTGCTGTGGCGTTTGATCATGTGATCGAATCGTTTCGCAATAAGATGTATGCGGGTTATAAATCTAGTGAGGGTGTTGAGAAGGTAATTCTGGATCAATTTCCTGTGGCTGAGGCGGCGATCAAAGCCCTGGGATTGGTGACCTGGCCCATGGTCAAGTTTGAAGCGGACGATGCGATTGCCACGGCGGTGGCGACGTTCAAGAAGGTCAAGTCGGTTGAGCAGATTATCATCTGTTCTGTCGATAAAGACCTGACTCAAATGGTGGAGGGCGACCGAGTCATCTGTTGGGATAGGCGGCGTGAGATCACCCTAAATGAAAAGGGTGTGATTGAGAAATTTGGCGTCAGCCCCGAATCGATTCCCGATTTTCTTGCTTTGGTGGGGGATTCAGCCGATGGCTACCCTGGCATTCAAGGTTGGGGAGAAAAGTCCACTTCAGCGGTGTTGGCGAAATATAAACACATCGAAGCGATTCCCAAAGACCCGAATAAAATTCCGCTAAGTTTGGGGCGGGCAACGACCTTGCTTGAGAATCTTCAGAACAATTACAAAGATGCTTTGCTGTTCAGAGAGTTATCCACCTTGAGGACAGATGTTCCTTTAAAAGAAACACTCGCAGACTTGAAGTGGCAGGGCGCTACTACAAAATTGAAGAAGGTCTGTAAAGAATTGGGGAGCGAGAGTATTGTAGAACGTGTAAAGAAGTGGCAATAGATTAAGCCCATGCTGACTATAGATATCGAAATTGCCCGCCGTTTTATTCTTGGCAAACAAGGCTTGTGGCCCGGTCGCCGCTGGCGCGGATTGAAAGGCACCGAGCAAGCCATGCGCACGATGGAGTACTTGCAGCTTGACCCGTTGCAGATCATTGCACGCAGTCAGGATATTTCTTTATATAGTCGCGTCATCAATTACAAACCTGAGTTGTGGGAAGATGCTGCTTATAAGCAAAGAAAATTCTTTGATTGGGGCGGCTGGTTGGCGGCGCGCCCCATGGATGAGTTGCCTTATTGGCGGGTGGTGATGCACCGTGAACGAGATGGCGGCTATGGTGACCCGCGTCTGCGTGAGATGGCAAAGGAACATGCGAAAGCGATCGTTGAGGTTCGTGCTATCTTGAAAGATCGTGAAACAGTGGGAAATCGTGATTTTGAAGCTGCAGACCGCAAGAAGACTCAAAGTTACCGAGGACGTAAAGACAGCGCACTGGCATTGTATTATTTGTGGCGCATTGGTGATGTGATGACGCATCATCGCGAACGCTTTGAGCGGATCTATGCGTTGACGGAGAACGTTGCCCCGAAAGAATTGATCTACGAAAAGACTCAAGAAGAAGCGGATCGTTTTCTGGTTAGAAAAGAAATCAGCTTTGGCGGCATTACGCGCATTCAACGCACCGGCGATTCATATGGACGCGGCGAACCCGACCGCGCGGCGAAGAAACTTCTTGAAGGCATGCTGGGGGATGGTGAGATCATTGAAGTAAAAGTGGATGGCATGAAAGCTATTCAATATGCGTTGGCAGATGATGCGAAGATAATCACAGATTTGAGTGCAGGGCGTGTTCCCAAGGCGTGGAAGCCTGTAGATACAACGACCGCTGAAGAAACTGTCTTTCTTGCGCCGTTGGATCATGTCAGTGCGCGTGGACGGGCGAAAGACTTATTTGGTTTTGATTATGTGTGGGAAGTGTACAAGCCCGAACATCAGCGCAAGTTTGGTTATTATGTCTTGCCGGTTCTGTGGGGAGATCGGCTGGTTGCTCGTTTTGACAGTAAGTTAGATAGAACGACAAACACATTCATTGTATTGGGTTTGTGGCTTGAAGATAAAGCCCTTGCTAAAGATGCAGCCTTTGCTGAAGCCTTGGGGCGCGGATTTGCCCGCTTTGTTGATTTCCTTGGGGCAGAGAAAATGGATGTGAAGGCAATTTCTCATCCGCTCCTGCGAAAAGCATCCACTTCATTTCTCTAACTTATACATGGAAATTTTCCCGCCTTCATCGTGAATTGTAAACCCATTTTTCTGTAAAACTTTTTGCGAAGCGATGTTGTGATTCGCCACCTCTGCAAATAACGGGCGAATATGTACCAGAGATAAAAATTCTTGCACCGCCGCACTGGCAATTCCGCGCCGCCAGAACTCCTTGCCGACCCAATAGCCAATCCGCTGTTCGTACTTTCCCTCTTTCCAACAAAGGATATGACCCGCGATCTTCTCTTTATAGAGAATGGCGCGCGCGGTCACATTTTTGTTTTTGAGAATGCCTTCCCAGTGCCGCATGAACTCGCCGCGGTCTTTAGCTGGGTAAGCAGACATTGCAATGGCTTCGGGGTCGAGCTGTTGTTGGAACAGAATAGGCAGGTCAGTTTCGAGGACGGAGCGTAAGAGGATTTTGGGCATTTTGAATGATGAATTTTAATCTGCATTCATCATTTTGCATTTACGAAAGTGCCTGATCCAGATCCCAGAGAATATCTTCGATATCTTCCAAGCCGATGGAGAGGCGAATGAAATCGGGGCTGACGCCTGCGGCGGTTTGTTCTTCGTCGGAGAGTTGGCTGTGAGTGGTGCTGGCGGGATGAATTGCCAGTGAGCGTGTATCGCCGATATTGGCGACGTGGCTGAAGAGTTGCAGGTTGTCGATGAATTTCGCTCCCGCCTCTCTGCCGCCCTTTACGCCGAATCCCATGACCGCGCCTGTTCCTAGCGGAAGATATTTTTTCGCACGTGCATG
>JBDKJK010000401.1:0-3473 GCA_039796675.1 Chloroflexota bacterium | reverse complement strand
CCGCCCTTCGAAGATGCGGCAATGATCATGCGCTATGCTCAGCACGTTGCGAGTGGGCATGGCATCGTATGGAACATCGGCGAACCTCCTGTAGATGGCGCAACAGATTTTCTCTTTATGGCGGCATCTGCTGGGTTGATAAAGCTTGGCTTCACAGTTGGGCAGGCAGTGCGCGGCATCGGTTTCATTTCGCACCTGCTCACCGTACTACTAATTTATTGGACGAACCGACGCATTCACGGCGGGAACATGCCCTTCTCTTTTTTAAGCGGGCTTTATCTTGCGGTTGGCACCGGACTCTCCTACGTATCTGCCTACTTCGGGACTCCTTTCTTTGCCCTCGCCGCCGCCTCTACATGGACCTTGGGCTTGATTCTGATGAATTGGAAGAGTCCTGAGCGGAGGCTGGGTGACGGTCCAGCCGGAGCCGAAGGACCACCCTGGTGGCTTGTTCTCACCTTCGCCCTCAGCGGACTCGTCACCGGCTTGATACGCCCTGAAGGCGTTATCCTCGCGTTGCTGATGTTATTCGCTGTTGTCGCCATGCGCGGACTGAAGAACTCAATTTCGATCATCTTCATTTTTGGCGTAGTCTTTCTTACCCTTGGCGGCGCATATTTTCTATGGCGTTGGGACTATTTCGGGTATCCGCTGCCAAATCCGTTTTACAAAAAAGGTGAGGGCGGCTGGTCTTGGGGTACGTTCAATGCATCCATGCTCAACATGTTGAGATTATCTCTTCCAGTGGTGTTTGCATTCATCCTCGGTTTTCGTTCAAAAGAGACGATGAAGACGACCCTTGTTTATCTGATTCCGATCTTTGGGTTTGCCGCCGCTTTTGGTTTGGTGTCTGATGAGATGAATTTTGGCGCTCGCTTTCAGTATGCAACGGTTCCACTCGCACTCATGTCGTGGATTCCGCTGGTGCGTGGATTTAAGTTTGAAGCGCTGAATCAGGCACAGGTACGGGAAAGAGCGGTGTACTTCATCGCATTAATTGGTTTGGGGGCTGGCATAGTCTATTATTCATGGTTCCAAACTTGTTTTATGGCATTGCATCAACAATCGTGTGAACGACCGTATGAACGTGATGGGCGTTTGGAGATGGCGCAGCTGCTGGCGGATTATCGCGACAAAGGATATGTGATTGCGACGACCGAGGCGGGTTTGCTCCCGTATTATTCCGGTTGGGATGCGATCGACACCTGGGGCTTGAATGACCAATTTATTGCGCACAACGGTTCGATCACAGTGGAATATTTGGATACATACAAACCGCATATTATTATGTTCCATGATTATTACTCGCCGCTTGTGCCGCCCAAGCTGACTGAAGCGAACCTTGCCCAACGTTGGTTTAATATGACGATCTTATTGAAGACCTATGCTGAAGAGAATGGTTATGTGCTTGCTGCTGTTTTTGGTGATAGCCCATATGATACGCATTACTATTATGTGCGAAGCGATTTTGAAGACAGTGAGCGTTTGATCGAGCGCATTTCTGAATTCCGTGATTATTTTTATCCTACGACGGGAAAACGTTCGATTAATTATGCCAATTTCCCTGAACCATAATTAAACCTTTGTGTTTAAATCTTTTTAGGAGAGCCATGTCTGAAATTACTGAACTTGCTGAGAAACTCGAAACCGAAGGCGAACGTATGGCGGCGTTCTTTGCCGAGCTGACTAACGAGCAATGGGAAAGTGAAGTGTACACCGAAGGGACAACTTGGAGTATTCGCAATGTGCTTGCGCATTACGTCACCTCTGAGCGTGGGCTTGTGCGCCTCTTTGAGCGCATCCGCACCACTGGCGAAGGCGCTGCGGATGATTTCTCGATCGACCGCTACAATGCCTCACAGCAGGAAAAGACCAAAGATCTCGCGCCCGCTGACTTGCTTGAGCAGTACAAACAAGTTCGATCGGAGTCAATTAATTGGGTGAACGGATTAAGAGACGAAGAACTCGACATTAAAGGACGACACCCCTTTCTTGGTGAGACTATCATTCGCGAGATGATAAAGATGCTGTACCTGCATAATCAATTACATTATCGTGATGTAAAACGAGCCTTAAAATAACTGAATACTGAACACCGGATACTGGTAACTAAAATGCTTCTCTCTCCCTTCAAACTCGAACGCTATTTTGCCAAATACGAATTCAATACAGAATATTTGCTTTGCTCCTCCGATTGTGAAGCCATGTCCGTTGCAGATTTGCTAGCTGTGGAAGAAGGCGCCGCAGATAGATTTCAAAATGTATGGTTGGGGTATACAGAATCTCTTGGCAGCCCAACCTTGCGGAGAGAGATTGCGGGCATGTACACAACCACAAGCCCAGAGGATGTGTTGGTCTTTACCGGCGCAAATGAAGCCATTTATCTTTTTATGATGGCGGCGCTGAAGAAGAACGACCATGTTATTGTCCACACGCCGCATTATCAGGCGTTGAGCGAAGTGGCAAAAGGCATTGGATGTGAGATATGCCCTTGGAAGGCTCGTGAGAGCCACGGCTGGTCTTTGGATTTGGACGAGCTGAAATCTTTGGTTCAACTGAATACAAAAGCCATTATCGTCAACTTGCCGCATAACCCTACTGGCTACCTCATGTCGCGCAAAGACTTTGATGACCTCAATCGTTTTGTGCAGGAAAAGAACATATTGCTCTTTTCAGATGAAGTCTACCGGGAATCAGAATACGACATTACCGACCGTCTCCCTGCCGCTGTGGACTACGGCGCTCATGCCGTTTCGCTGGGTGTTACCTCCAAGACCTATGGCTTGGCGGGCTTGCGCATTGGCTGGCTTGCCACCCGAAACCGCGAGCTTTACAACAAGATCGCATCGCTGAAAGATTACACGACCATTTGCAACTCTGCTCCCAGTGAATTTCTCGCTGAGCTTGCCATACGAAACCGCACAAAACTTGCCGAACGGAATCTGCAAATCATCAAACATAACCTAACCATCATTGACGCCTTTTTCATGCGTCACTCTTCACTCTTCACATGGACTCGTCCCAAAGCAGGCTCCATGGGCTTCCCAAAACTTTTGCAAGGCAATGTTGAAGCCTTCTGCGATGACCTCGTCAAAAAAGCAGGTGTACTTCTTTTGCCCGGCTCACTGTATGATGAAACGAATAACCACTTCCGCCTTGGGCTTGGACGTAAGAACCTGCCGCAAGCCGTTGAGCGCCTTGATAACTATCTATCAAAAAAATAACGGGTTAATGATGCCTTCTAAAGCAGATACGTTTTGTATTGGTGTTCAGTGTTTTTTGATTTCAAATAATTCCCTGCTTTTAGGTTTGCGAACCGCAGGCTTTGGCGCTGGCACCTGGGGTTTGCCAGGCGGGCATTTGGAAAAAGGAGAAACGATCTTCCAAACCGCAACTCGTGAACTGTTTGAAGAGACAGGCATTGTTACCAATGAATCATTTTTGGAGATACTAACCATCGGCGATCCTATTCC
>JBDKJK010000400.1:0-3917 GCA_039796675.1 Chloroflexota bacterium | reverse complement strand
GTGGATGGCGGCGGGCTCAAGAACACACTTGAAAATAAAGCTGTCTCTTTTCTCGATACCAAGATCGGTGATTACATCAAACAGCATGGCGGACGTAAAGTCCTTGTTCCGGTAGGTGTGGATCGTTGGGGGTTATCCAAGTCGTTTGCAGAGTCTGGGTATGAAACAGTCTTTGGCGATATGATGTTCGGCTTGGATATTCCCATCCCTGTTCGTTCATTAGGCGCCTTACGAACCGTTGCAGCATTACTGATGCCAATTGCTGGGCGTTTACCGTTTGAGATGTTATATCCCACCGGCGAGAAACAAGAAAAGCATGTTCCAAAATTCCAAAAATACTATCACTGGGCAACCGTGATCGCAGGGGATTGTCACTATGTAAAACGACATATGCCTCTAGATGGTATGCAAGGCAAAGTTGTCGTAACCAATACCACAACACCAGATGATGTGGAGTTTTTCCGCAAGGTTGGGATTAAATACCTCATCACCACCACCCCGGTTCTGGAAGGACGCTCTTTTGGCACGAATATGATGGAAGCCGCACTGGTTGCCGTCTCTGGCAAAGGACGCCCACTCACTTGGGAAGAATTAAACGAACTGATCGACAAACTCGGCTTTCAACCCCAGTTACAAGATCTCGAAACACTCTAACAACAACCGAAAATAAATCCTTGAGCGGCATCTAACCGTAGGAGTTTAACCAACCATGAAGATGAATGCCATTGTCCTTGCGGGTGGGGTTCCCCAACCCAATGACCCCTTATATACCTATTCCAAAGGTGACTCTAAAGCCCTGATCGATGTAGCTGGCAAGCCCATGGTGCAATGGGTTATCGATGCACTGAACGAGTCCAAATCCGTCGACCAGATCATTGTGATCGGTCTTTCGCAAAAGAGCGGGCTGCAATCTGCCAAACCGATCCATTTCATTTCCAACCACGGGCGCATGCTGTCCAATATCATCGTCGGCTCTGAGAAATCGCTCGAACTTAAACCCAACAACGAAAACCTCTTAATCGTTTCCGCCGACATCCCAGCTCTGCGCGGCGACATGGTGGACTGGCTCGTCAAAACCGCCATGCAAACTGATGATGAACTCTACTATGGCGTTTGTCCGCGTGAAGTAATGGAAGCCCGCTACCCCAGCTCCAAACGCACCTACACCAAATTAAAAGAGATGGAACTTTGCGGCGCAGATGTCAACCTCGTGCGCATCAAGATCATCAAAGAACACATGGATGTATGGGAAGCCCTGATCGGCAATCGCAAGAGCCCCATGCGCCAGGCATCCATTATTGGCTTTGATACCCTCTTCCAACTCGCCACCCGCCAATTCACACTCCACTCACTGGTCGAACGCGCATCTCAACGCATCGGCATTAAAGGTCGTGCCATCGTTTGGGATAAAGCCGAACCCTGCATGGACGTGGACAAACCCCACCAATTGGAATTGATGCGCGAAGATCTCGCCAGCCAACTTAAAAAAGCCCCCAAAGAAAAATCAACCAAACGAAAATGAATCTACGTTCCATCCTCAACCTCGATGCCCGACTTTCCAGTCAAATGCGCGTTGCTGAAAAGCCGGGTTTTTTACGTAACCTCGCCATCTTCTTCGCCCACTCCGGCGACTCATGGTTTTGGGCGGCGGCACTCATCATCATCTGGTTCTTCAGTAACCCTCAATGGCGCCAATGGGAAACCGTCGAATTCTTTGGTCTTTCCGGCTTGGCGGTTGTGGTGCTGGCTGTCAAATTCCTCTTTAAGCGCAAACGACCCGAAGGCGAATGGGGCGGAATCTACCGCAACACCGACCCACACTCCTTCCCATCTGGGCACGCCGCCAGAGCTTTTCTAATCGCAGCCCTTGCCTCGGCTCTTGCCCCGCCCTGGCTTGCCGCTATCCTTTGGGTTTGGGCGCCGCTGGTAGCGTTAGCTCGTGTCGCCATGGGCGTGCATTACCTTTCCGATATCATCGCCGGAGCCATTCTCGGAGTCATCGTTGCTCTGCTTGGCTTGCAGTTCTACCAATTTCTTATAGACTGGTTTGCAGGGCTGACAGGCTTCCACTTCTGGTAAACCGCTTTAGCTTTTTCTCCCATGAAAACTCACACCTTTCGCCTCAAACCCCAACAAGACCTGTTCGACTCCATCGAAGCTTTTGTAAAACAAAATAACATCGAAGCAGGCTGCGTGCTCTCCAGCGTGGGCAGCTTATCTCACGCTACCCTGCGCCTCGCCAATCGCGAATATTACAACGAGTATGAAGGTCATTTCGAGATCGTCTCCATAACCGGTACAGTCTCCATCCACGGTTCCCATATTCACATCGCCATCTCAGACGGCGACGGCGTGACCATCGGCGGACATCTCGTCAGCGGCTGCAAGATTTACACCACAGCCGAGATCGTGATGCTTGAGCTGGATGATGTAGTCTATAAGCGTGAGTGGCTTGAAAATGATTCGGGGTACGAGGAACTAGTTGTTTATAAACGGTAGGGGCGACCCTATGTGCCCCGAAGGGGTACATAGGGTCGCCCTTTGCTTTGTGGTCAATAAGAGGACGGGGCAAGCCCCATCCCTACGCAATCGCTTTCAAAAATTCGTCCTGTCTCGTTATCGTTTCCTTCAACCCCAAAACTTTCCCCAACCTCGTCAACTGCGGCGGATCGACATACGTTTGCGCCAAAATTTCTTCTTCGCCCAGCACCTCGCGGGCGGGACCATCCAATAACACCTCTCCTTTTGAGAGGGCGATGACGCGCTCAAAGTTCTCTGCACAGAAATCAATGTCATGCGTAATGGTGATGACGGTCTTGCCTTCGCGTTTCAATTCCGCAATGACGTGTGCAATGCGCCCAACATTAACGGCATCCTGCCCGGTGGTGGGTTCATCGAAGATAACGATGGGCGTATCCATGGCAATGATAGAGGCTAGAGCAACCATCTTGCGCCAGGTGGGCGAGAGGTCGTAAGGATTGGTCTCGGTCTTGTCGCTTAACTCAGTCAGAGTTAACGCGCGTTTGACGAATTCGTCGATCTTTTCTTTGGAATACCCCAAATTTTTTGGACCGAACGAGACTTCAGCTAGTACATCCCTTGAAAATAATTGCTCATCGGGGTTTTGAAATACATAGCCAACCCGCGAAGCCAGTTTGGCAGTTGAATATTTGCTGGTTTCCCATTCGCCAATGGATGCAGAGCCAGAAGTTGGTTTAAGCAGCCCATTGAAGTGACGCACCAGCGTAGTCTTCCCGGCGCCGTTCTGCCCGACAATGGCAACCTGCTCACCAGATTCGATGATGAGACTGATGCCTTTTAGAGCTTCCAAGCCGGTGGGATAGGTGTAACGGAGGTTGTTGATCTTGATATTCATGATGTGATTGCGTAGGGACAGGGCTCGCCCCTGTCCTTATCTTTGTGAACACAAGGCGACCGTGAAGGTCGCCCTACGATTTAAATCCTTCCATTGCCTCGAATAACGTAACCGGCAATTTCTCTTTCTTCCATAAGCCTTGTTTCCTAGCTTCTCTCGCCACAGACGTATAACGTGAAACGCCGAATCCATTTTCGACCAACACATCAGACGTCAGCACTTCACTAGGTGTGCCTTCCATCAAAATCTGACCTTCCTTCAACGCAATGACTCGATCTGCAAATTCGGCGATCCATTCCACTTTGTGTTCCACCATCACCACGGTCATGCCTTCTTCTGCCATTTTGCGCACCACGCCAAAAACTTCGCGGGTACCGATGGGGTCCATTTGCGAGGTGGGTTCGTCGAGGACTAAAAGCCTGGGTCGCATGACCAAGATCGAGGTCAGTGCGACGCGTTGTTGCTGCCCGCCAGAGAGAGAATAGGGAGACCGATCGGCTAACTCGCTGATCCCGGTTAGGGACATGGCATCCTCCACCCG
>JBDKJK010000399.1:0-3751 GCA_039796675.1 Chloroflexota bacterium | reverse complement strand
AGGATGCCATGCAGCCGCAGACTAGAAAAAAACGAGTCCTAATTGCCGACACCACCCAGGAAACCCGCCGCAACACGCGTGTGATGTTATCGTCCGTCAAAGGTGTGGAAGTGGTCGCCATCGCGCTTGATGGCACACAAGCCGTTGAAATGACGCGCCAACACAAACCAGATATCGTGCTGCTTGATATCAACATGTCTAAGATCAATGGGTTGAATGCCTATAAGCTGATCGTGCAGGAAAACCCGCGAATCGCCTGCATTTTGATCTCAGCCGTCAATGACCCGGAGACGGTTAAGGCGGCAAAAGCGCTGGGGATCCAAAATTTCTTGATCAAACCGTTCACTGAACATGAGCTCGACACGGCGATGTATGATGCCATCAAACGAGTGGATAGCCAGATCAATTCTCAACAGGCAGTCAGGCTTCGAGAATTGGCAGATGAATACGTCCGCACAAAGCGCACAGATGAATATGCTGTAAAAGTCTTCGAAGAAGCCATTGAACTCCCGGATAATGAAATGGTCTGGATGCAAACTCTTGCTATGATCTATGTCGTCCGTAAACGCTGGGGCAAGTTAAAAATTCTGGCAGAGAAGCTTGAACAGAGAACAAGTTAAGACTGGAGAATTCTTTTGAAAATCGCAATACTCGGAGCAGGGTACGCAGGCATGTCTGCTGCATGGGACCTGAAAAAAGCAGGACACGACGTTACTATTTTTGAAGCAGCAAATTATGCAGGCGGGCTCGCCAGCGGATTCAAAGAGCCGCATTGGAAGTGGTCGGTGGAGAAGTTCTATCATCACTGGTTCCAATCCGACAGCGAAATGCTCGGCATCATCCGTGAATTAGGGCTGGAGGATAAGGTCATCTTCCCGCGCCCGTTGACGGTGATGTTCTACAAAAACAAATGGTATCCCTTCGACTCGATTCTCAACGCGCTTCGTTTTCCTGGACTTGGATTTGGCATCAACAAAATTAGATTTGGCTTCGTCGGACTCTTTCTGCGCATCACGAAGAACTGGCAAGCGTTAGAGAAGGTCACCGCTCACGAGTGGATGTTGAAGTACGCAGGCAAGCAAGTCTACGAACAGATGTGGCAGCCGCTTCTCATTGGAAAGTTCGCTTCGTTCTATAAAGAGGTCAACATGGCGTGGCTGTGGGCGCGGATGCACGCCCGCACGACTCGACTCGGTACCTTTGAAGGTGGCTTTCAAAATTTCGCCGATCTTTTTGCAGAGAAGCTGCGGGCATTGGGAGTCGAGATTCGGTTAGGGGTGAGTATCAAGTCTATTAAGAAGGATCAAGCGTCAGGGAGTCTGAGCGTGGATGGTGAATCCTTCGACAAAGTCCTTGTGACCACGTCTCCGAATCTGATGGCGAAGTTATGCCCTGAATTACCTGAATCCTATTTGAAGGGACTGCTCGAGTTAAAGTCGATGGGGGCGGTGGTGATGACGCTCTCGCTCAAACATTCGCTTTCGAAAGAAGGCTACTACTGGTTCAATGTGCCGAAGGGTGAGGGCTATCCTTTCCTCGCGCTGGTGGAGCACACGAACTTTGTTTCAAAAGAAAATTTCGGTGATGACCATATCGTCTATGCAGGCGATTATCTTGAATTGGGTCATGAGTATTTCGAGATGACCGATGAACAATTGCTGGAGAAATTTATTCCGGCGTTTGAGAAATTCAACCCCGAATTCAAACGCGATTGGGTAAAGAAGATTTGGGTTCACAAAACGAACTATGCCCAGCCCGTTCCTTTAGTTGGACATTCCAAAAACATCCCTCCCATTCAAACGCCCATTGACGGTTTGTACTTCGCTTCGATGAGCCAGGTCTACCCGTGGGATCGCGGTACGAACTTTGCCGTAGAGATTGGAAGAAAAGCCGCGAGGATGATGAAGTAAAAAAATAATTATCCCCAAATTTAATTTGGATGCAGAAGAACGCTGATTGGCGCTGATAAAAGCAAAGAATCAGCGTTCTTCTGCGTTTACACCGCACTTGCGTTCGGTGCAAGTGTCAGCGTCCCATTTGGGTTTAAGAAAGAACTCACCCACGAAAGATTAATTTCGGGGTGAGTCATGTTTATTAATCTTATTCACTGACTACGACAGCAACGATTTCATTTGCTTGTAAATAAAACCTGCCGCCATTTGAGGGTTCAAGCGTGTGATGAAATCCATAAACTTGGCATCTGAACCGACCAGCACACTATAGCGATCAGCTTCAATGGCATCCACAATGATTTCAGCGGCTTTGTTCGGAGCCAGAGGCTTGATCTTTTGCTCCTCGCCGGAACGCTGACTTGCACCCGGAATAGACACACCGGAATTTGCGGTGATGTTCGTGCCAATGGCACCGGGGTACACCAATGTGACTTTTACATTTGTATCTAATAATTCGGCATACAGACCTTCGGTCATCAACTTGACAGCGGCTTTGCTCGCGCCATAAATGGTTTGCCCTGGCACTGGCAGGAAGCCACCCATGCTGGATACATTCGCAATATGAGCAATCGGGCGCTCAAGCAGGTACGGCAAAAAGGCTTTGACCATATACAGCGTGCCGTACAGGTTTACATCCAGAACACGATCCACGGCATCATAGCTTAGGTCCTTCAGACGCACGAAAGGTTGAATGATGCCAGCATTGTTGATAATGCCATCGACAGCGCCAAATGTTTCGATCACCTTGGCAGGCAGGGCTTCCACGGCTGCCTTGTCGGTAATATTGCATACTTGGGTTGCCAGATTTCCCTTTTTATCTCCGGCAAGTTGAGTGGTTTCCTGCAAGGCAGCTTCATTGATATCAACAGCGAATACTTTTGCACCTTTGGCAAGTAAATTCAAGGTCACTTCACGTCCCATACCATTCCCACCACCAGTCACAACCATCACTTTATTTTGGACTTTCATTTCAATCTCCTTTGATGTGACTAAAGCGCATCACAGTATTTTTATCTGTTGGTATTGTAGTTGTGGGGGAGTAAAATTATTAGTGATTTTTATCATAATTAAAGAGACAAAATGTATCCTCTTTAGTGAGAAGTCGAGAGCATGGACCTTTCCCCTAGTAACGGACTTGAATGCGATACAATTTCAAAATGCATCCTTCTTTCATCAACCCCCACTACGACTCCGGCGGATTCGCCGGAACGCCAACCCGAATCAAAGAAGCTTTTGCTTCCAAACAATATGATGCCGTTGTGCTTTTCTTCGTGGATGCCTTCGGCTGGCGTTTCTTTGAACGTTTTCAAGATTCCCCTTTCATCAAGCGTTTTGCAAAACAAGGTAAGATCGAAAAGCTAACCTCGCAGTTCCCATCCACCACGGCGGCGCATGTGACCACGATGCACACCGGCTTGAATGTTGGGCAGAGTGGCGTGCATGAGTGGTATTACTACGAACCGCTGGTAGACCGCGTCATTGCGCCGTTGTTATTTTCCTATGCCGCCGATGGCAAGGGTCGCGACTCGCTTGAGAACAAGATCAAGCCAGAAGCGCTTTACCCCAAAGGGATTTTCTATCCTGCATTGCGTGATATGGGCGTGGAATGTTTCAATTATGGCATTCGCGATTACACGCCTTCTGCCTATTCCAAAGTCGTCATGCAAGGGTCAGAGATTCTCTCCTTCAAAACTTTATCTGAGGCGCTGGTCAACATCGGTCTGCGTTTGGATAAGCAAACCAAACCCACCTACATCCATCTGTATTTCGACAAGATCGACTCGGTTGCGCATGAATAT
>JBDKJK010000398.1:0-4243 GCA_039796675.1 Chloroflexota bacterium | reverse complement strand
GAACACTTTGACTGTAATTTCCATGTTAACCTCTAATACACTCTGGCTTTCGGTTGATGTTTGGTGATAACGACCGGCTTGTAATTGATCTCAAGCTTTCCATTCTTCTTGGCGATCAATGTGTGCTTCAACCAGTTGGAATCATCTCGTTCTGGATAATCTTCGCGTGAATGCCCGCCGCGTGACTCTTTTCTATTCAACGCGCTGGCTGCCACTACTTCCGCTATCTCAAGCATGTTGCCAAGTTCCCACGCGTTCAGCAATTCGGTATTGAACACCTTGCCCGTGTCACTGACCTTCACATCCTTGAATCGTTTCTGCAAAGCACGCACCTTCTCAAGCGCCGAAGCCATATCCTTCTCATTGCGATAAATACCGACTTCAGCGAACATGACGTTCTTCATCTCATTGCCGATGTCATAGGCATTTTCCTTACCCGATGCAGACTTCAACGCCTCCAATTCAGACCGGATGCCTGAGTCAGCGTTCTCGGGCAGTTTCGCCCAGTCAGCCGCTTTGGCATATTCCGCGGCGCGCAGACCCGCATGTTTACCGAACACCACCAAGTCGAGCAGGGAGTTCGTCCCCAAACGGTTGGCACCGTGGACAGATACACAAGCACATTCACCCGCCGCGAACAGACCGGGAACATTTGTGCCTTTATCGTCTACGACTACTTCACCGTATTTGTTGGTGGGAATCCCGCCCATCGCATAGTGAGCCGTGGGTTGAATCGGCATCATCTGAGTAACAGGATCAACTCCGAGGTAGACGCGGCAGAAATCCACAATGTCAGGAATCTTCGTCAGAACGGTGTTACCAGTAATAATCAAGGGAGAGCCGTCTGGGTTGGTGCGTCCATCTTCGGCGGCAAACTTATTGACCGTCTCGGGGCGGATATCCAAATAAACGTAGTTCTTGCCATCAATGCCGCGACCTTCTTTGATCTCGGTGTAGATCGCGCGTGAAACCACATCGCGAGAAGCGAGGTCTTTCACGGTCGGCGCATACTTCGGCATAAAGCGTTCGCCCTTGCCATTGATCAGTACCGCACCTTCACCACGTGCGCCTTCAGTGATAAGAATGCCCAGCTTGTAAATACCCGTCGGGTGGAATTGAAAGAACTCCATATCCTCAAGCGGCAATCCCTTGCGCAATAACATCGCGGCGCCGTCACCAGTGTAGGCATACGCATTTGAGGTCACTTCGAAGATGCGCCCAAAGCCGCCTGTGGCAAACACCACCGACTTGGCATGGAAGGTATGCAGTTCACCGGTTGCCAACTCAATTGCAACCACACCTGCCGCCTTGCCATCCACCATGATGAAATCAAGCGCCTGATATTCATCATAGAACGTTACATTATTCTTGATGCACTGCTGATACAGGGTTTGCAGAATCATATGCCCCGTGCGGTCTGCGGCGTGAGCAGCTCTTCTCACGGGTTTGCCGGTTTCATTGTTGGTGTGCCCGCCGAACGGTCGCTGTGAGATGCGTCCGTTGGGGGTACGGTCGAAGGGCAGACCCATATGTTCGAGTTCCAGCACCGCTGCAATCGCTTCATTCGTCATGAACTCGATGGCATCCTGGTCGCCCAAATAGTCAGACCCTTTTACGGTGTCGTACATATGCCATTCGGGTTTGTCTTCTTCGTAATTACCCAAGGCCGCTGAGATACCGCCCTGCGCCGCGCCTGTGTGCGAACGAGTAGGATACAACTTACTAATGACCGCCGTCTTCGCAGACTTGGATGCATAAAGTCCCGCCATGAGACCTGCACCGCCTGCGCCAACCACGATCACTTCAAATTGATGAACATTCGGCATGAATTACTCCTGAATTTTCTTTTTATATTGCGGAAATTTATTTTGTATCTTTGAAATGATTTGTTTTGCTTCTGCCTTTTCAATTGCATCAGCAAATCTATATGTTTTAGCGCCATAATCAAAAGATATTAATCCTGTATTTGATAGCATGAAACGTCCAGCATTAATTTCCTTCGTACTGATATATGCAAGTTCTAAATCTTTGATATGTTCAGCAAGGTATTCCTTAGATCTCGTGTATCCTAAAACAACTTGGTTAAGTCTAATGGACGTTTCTGTTATTTGAATTTCTTCACTACTTGCTACCAACCAAATTAAGTTATATAGCAAAAACACACCAAGAATACTCCAGACAACTACTAATACTGCACCAGAAACACCTGTCTTGCCAGAAAATACAGACACCAAAATCGTAATTTCAAAGAAAAGCCACATGATACTCCACACAGAAAAAACGAAGATAAGTGGCCATATTCTCAAACCTGGTATGGTAATTATTAGCTTATCTTCTGTTTCATTAATCCTGTGTTTTGGTGGAGCAGGCTTTACCAGCATACTTACGCTGTCCAGATGAGGTATAACCCGGCAGCCATGACAACAAAGAACATTGCCATGTTGCTGTAGCGCACCCATTTACGTCCACCAGCAGAAGCCACATAATCATCCATGATGACGATCACGCCGTGGATGCCATGTGCCAAGCCTGTCAGGAACATGCCGCTGGCAACAGTACGCCAGAAAACGCTTGCCCAGGGAGCAATATCCGGCACGTTGGTATATTCCACATGCCCGGGGTTGGAGACGAGCGCCCAGCGAATGACTTCGACAAAGGTCATGTCGTTGGCGGCGCCCATCATGAGCGCACCAACCACACCGACAAAAATGAAGAAGTACATACCCAGGGCTGTAACGCGGGTAAAGACCCACATGAAAGTTTCAAAACTCATGCCGCGTTTGTTCAACGGCACAGTGCGAGGTTTGGTTTGAATGGCGCTCATTTACAACCTCCCAATTGCGGTTGTGACCACGCTCACCGCCGCGAACCCGAACAGCAAAATGAACACGATCCATTCGATCATGATGGCTGTGCGGTAATGCGGGATCAACTTCTCGTGGAAAATATCCAGAATGGTGATGCGCAAGCCATTAATGGCATGAAAAAGAACACAGAACAGGATGAATATCTGGAAAGGCGGACTCATGTAAATATCGTTAATGAAGTCGCCGATCGCCCAGCCTTGCTTCTCTACAAATGTTGCCAGAACATGAGTAGTAATGAAAATTGCCATCCCTGCCCCGCCAATACGATGGAGAATAAAAGTCAGGAACGGTCCCTGCCCCTTATACCCCAGAGCCGTGGAAAGAGGTACATTTCTCTTCAAGCCCATTGAAGCCTCCGATTGAAATAGTTGGAACGCCCTATTTTACTCTCTGATTTCACGAATCGCGAGTTAAACCGTGTTAAGTGAAATTGGACAAATGGCTATGCACAAAATCAACTTCCTCCGCTGAGAGGTATAATTTGAATAGATACAAACATGGAAAACTCCGAATTTGAATGGGATGAAGATAAAGCAGAAAGTAATCTAAAAAAGCATCATGTCAGTTTTGCTGAGGCTGCCACCATATTTAATGACCCAAACATCGCCTCAATTCCTGACCCAGATCATTCTGAAGTAGAAGACCGTTTTATCTCAATTGGCAGATCATTCATTGCCCGCATTTTGATAGTGATCCACACATTCCGAAATACTAGAATTCGCCTGATCAGCGCCAGAAAGGCAACAAAAGCCGAAAAGAAAAAATATGAAAACCGTTAATAAGAAAAAGAAAAGCGAAAAAATACGGGCTGAATATGATTTCAGTAAAGCCGAACGTGGCAAATTCCATCGTCCATTGGATAAAGGATATACCGTCAATATCAATAAAAAAGATGGGACGAGCGAGGTCAAACAATATGTTCTTACAGAAGGAGTTATATTGCTTGCCCCTGATGTAGCTGAATATTTCCCTGACTCTGAATCTGTCAATGAAGCATTGCGATCTCTTATTCAACTAATGGACAAAGTACCTGCAAAAAAGTACAAACAAAAAAAAGCACCTGCTCTTCAAGTGGCAGAAGTCAAAAGAAGATAAACAAAAGGACTTGGATAAAACCAAGTCCTTTTAGTTCAGGTTACTTAACCGTTCGCGGCGGTGGAGCGAACTCTTCGATCTGCGCCACCACATCTGCCAGTGGCATGACCTTTGAGAGATGTTTCTCTTTGTTGCCAAAGCCAATGCTATCCAACACCAATGTACGCTTCAACAATTGGATGCCGAATGCAGGGTCTACGCCTTTGGGGCAGGCTTGCGAACACGCCCCCGCCATGTGACATTGATACGGTCCGTGGAAGGCGTCAATGGCGACGAGGCGT
>JBDKJK010000397.1:0-9284 GCA_039796675.1 Chloroflexota bacterium | reverse complement strand
AGATGGTGTAACCTCCACATCCCAACAGGCAATATGGCTAAAGAAAGCGCTTGCCGCATCCACCTCCTCATTCAATGTGATCGTCTTTCATCACGCGCCATATTCTTCGGGACAGCATGGTCCCACAAATTACATGCGCTGGCCCTTCAAAGAGTGGGGCGCGGATGTTGTACTCAGCGGGCACGATCATATCTATGAGCGCTTACAAGTCAATGGCATTCCATATTTCGTAAATGGCATCGGCGGCGCAGAAATTTATGACATCCGCACAATCCTGCCTGAAAGCCAGGTACGCTTCAATCAGGATTTTGGTGCCATGCGTGTGGAAGCCACCTCCGCATACATGAAATTTCAAATGTTCACCCGTGCCGGTGTGCTAGTAGATGAATACACCATCGGTGGCAGTGCCCCAATCGTCTCATCCATCACCCGCCAAAACGCCAGCCCCACAAATGCGGGAGCGATCAACTTTCAGGTAGTATTCTCCGAATCAGTCAGCGGCGTAGATGCAACCGACTTTATCCTCTCCACAAATTTATCTGGCGCTTCTATTTCAAATGTTACAGGGTCTGGAACTTCGTACACCATTTCCGTCAATACAGGCAGCGGGGATGGAAATCTGCGCCTCGACCTAGCCGATAACGACTCGATCTTAAACAGCCTCAACATCCCCCTAGGCGGAGTCGGCGCTGCGAACGGCAATTTCACATCAGTCGATTCATACAGCATCGATAAATCATCTCCGGCGGTAACTTCTATTGTGCCTGCAAATATCAACCCAAGCAATGCCGCCAGTGTAGATTTTGCCGTCACCTTCTCTGAACCCGTAAATGGCGTAGACTTAGCAGACTTCACCCCAATCACCAGCAACGGAGCAATATTCACGTCGATCACTGGCTCTGGGGCGAACTATACCGTCACAGCGGCAACGGGCACTGGGACGGACACCCTGGGTATTGAGTTCATTGACAATGACACTGTCTCTGATCTGGCAGGGAATGTCACCGCCTCCGGTTTCACCAATGGAATCGCTTACACCATAGACCGTGTGGCTCCATTCGTCACATCTATTGCGCCGATCGGAAACCAGCCGAGCACTTCCAGCGTGGAATACATTGTCAGTTTTTCAGAAGCAGTCACCGGCGTGGATGGAAGCGATTTCTTCCTATCCACCATCAACGGCGCAATGATCACCAACGTCTTAGGCGAAGGGAATCAATATGTTGTATCCATCACCTTGCAGCCCGGCAGCGACAGCATCCGCTTGGACATGAACGACAATGACAGCATCACAGATGGATTCGGCAATCCGCTGGGCGGGCAAGGCATTGGGAACGGAAATATCATCGGCGGTATATTCAACATTGCCATCGATACGCCCATCGCCACATCCATCATTCGTGCGGCGGCAAGCCCAACCAATGCTGCGAGCGTTGACTACATCGTTACGTTTTCTGAAGCCGTGAACGGAGTAGATGCAAGCGATTTTGCAATAGGCAATGGCGCGTTCATTACGAACATCAGCAATTCAAATCCCTTCTACATTGTGACCATTAATACCAGTGCAAGCAATGGCGATGTCAAACTCGACCTGATCGATAACGATAGCATCACAAATGGACAGGGCATCTCGCTCGGCGGGAATGGAGCGGGCAATGCCAACTTTACCAGCGGCGAATCCTATATCATCGACCGCACAGCACCGCAGATCACTTCAATCGTTCGCGCCAGTGGAAACCCTGCCATCAACCCGACTGCCGATTTTATTGTGACATTTTCAGAAGCTGTCAACGGTGTAGAAGGGTCTGATTTTGTAGTGACGCAATCGAATGTCATTAAATCTAGCCTAACAACAATTCAAAATGTAAATCCCTTCTATTGGGTCACGGTCAGCACAGGCATCGGGTCTGGCACGATTCGGCTCGATCTTTTCGACAATGGCAATATCACAGACCTAGCAGGAAACCCTCTCGCAAACAATAACTACATGATGGGCGAAAGCTTTACCATCGCAAAAACACCTGTAGACTTTTCAGCACCGTTCATCAGCTCTCCATCAAAATCATTGACAAATAATCCGTATATCCCGCTGATGTGGTCCGCGGTTTGGAATGCACAAGCATATGAGGTTTTCATTGCAAGCGATAGTGGGTTTTCGAAGAGTGTATTGATGCAGGTTACAGCAGAAACGACACACATCCCACAACTGCCGCTTCCTGATGGGTTGCTTTACATGCGAGTACGAGCCTACTCACCAGATCTCAATCCTGGCAAATGGAGCAAGACGTACAGCTTCACCGTGGATACTACGCCTCCCCCTCCGCCCACGCTTCGTACACCTGCCAATGGCTCAACCACACCGAGACGACCATGGCTAACGTGGGCAGCTGTGAGCGGAGCCGCCAAATACCAGGTAGAAGTGGATAACAATGCAGATTTTTCGAGCATCGATTTTTCTGCAACCACGACCAAAACCACCCTGCAGACAAAGACCCTGTTGTTAAGAACACATTACTGGCGAGTGCGATCATTAGACGCTGCCGGAAATTGGGGTGCTTGGTCTCAAGTATTCTCGTTGAATGCGAAGTAACGGATTGCCGCTCATGATTTTTATGATATTTATCTAGTATATTGACAAGACCATACAGGGCAGTTATACTGCCCTGTATGAAATCTACGCGAGACAAGATTTTACAAACTTTACTGAAAAAGCCAAAATCCACGATCAATGATCTGGCAGAAGCGGTCGGCATCAACCCGATCTCTGTGCGTCATCACCTGACCAACCTGCAAATGGAAGGGTTGGTTGAATCGCAGGAGGAACGCCACGGGGTGGGACGTCCGCGCTTGGTATATCTGTTAACCAATGATGGCATGGAACGCTTCCCTACTCGCTATTTGCGTCTCACCACTCGCCTCATTTCCCAAATGAAAGAAAGTATGCCCGGACCAATGATCAGCAAGTTGTTCGGTCAGATCGCGGACGATCTCGTCAGTGAGTATGCCAACGATATCAAAGGGCTGAGTATGGAAGAACGCCTTGACTTCGTCAAGGATCTACTGGCACAGGAAGGCTTTACTGTGGAATGGGAAAAGAAAGGTACGCAGTACCAGATCCACGAAATTTCCTGCCCGTATTATCAGATCGGCGTCGCTCACCCTGAAGTTTGCACGGTAGACCAAACCTTGATCTCGAAAATGCTGGCGCTTCCTGTTAATAAAGTACAGTGCATCTTGAACGGCGGCGCGCATTGTACCTATGTCGTTCAACCGGCTTTAAAAACAAAATAATCAAGAGGTAATTATGAGTGAACCGCAGATCAATGAAATTAAATGGACCCTACACACAACCCACCCTGACATGGTCAAACAGGCTCGGGCGAGTTTATCAGAGGTTGTAGACCCTGAAATCGGTATGAATATTATTCAACTCGGTCTTGTGCGCGATATCGAAGTTGAAAATGGCATGGCAAGACTCAAAATGATCCTGACCACACCCTTCTGCCCCTATGGACCTGCCATGATCGAAATGACAAAAGCCAAAGCCACCGAAGGCTTGAACATGCCAGTCACCGTGGAAATGGGCATGGAAATGTGGGACTTCTCCATGATGGAAGACCCATCGGCTCTCGACTGGGGCATGTACGCATAAGTAGATCGAAAGTTAAGTAGTTTAGTAGTGACATAATCAAAAAATGCCGCCCATGTGGGCGGCATTTTTTCTTTCTTCTTTCCTGTTTCTTTTTTTATTTCTTCCAATGCATTGCACAATATGATGCAGACCACAAGAAGCGCCGCTCTCCAAGGAAAGCCGTGTGCGTTCATCGTGTTTCAAAAGACGACTGCCTTCTTGTCATTTTTCGTTCCAAGAAGGCAGTGATCGCCCTCCCAGCGCAGCCGTCAATTTATACAGCATACATACATCAACTTCATGTGACATTAAACGAAACTTAATGTGACACCCTTCACTGTTGTACAAAGTGTCACAAATGTATGATGGAAGTGTAAATATTCGTTTATTCACATATAAGCAGGTACTCATGGTCACTGCCACCCTAAAACAAGAAATCACCCAACTCGAAGCCAACTTCTGTGCCGCTCTCTCAGACCCCATTCGCCTCCTCATCTTATATACCCTGAATGATGGTCCACGCAACGTAACCGAGCTGGCAGGCGAACTCGGTTTGAATCAACCCACCACCTCGCGCCACCTCAAAATCTTGCGTGAGCGCGGATTGGTAGAAACTCTGCGTAATGGCACGACCATCACCTACCGGCTTTCTGATCCACGCCTAATTCAGGCACTTGACCTACTAAGAAACATCATGCGTGAGCATCTTGCTTATCAAGCAAACCTGATCAATGAATCCATACAGGAGAATGTATGAAACAACGCTTCCCGTCCTGGACTTTGGGACTGGTCGGCATTCTATTGCTGATTCTCGTCCCTATCCTTTATTTCCTCCCACGCGCGCAAGCCAAGAACGACCCCACATCCCATTTACCCGAACGCCCCGTGCATGTAGACCATACGGACATTGTCAAAGGTGAATTCGCCACCGGGCAAGACGTAACCCGTACCTGCCTCGAATGCCATGAAGATGCCGCCACCAAAGTAATGTCAACCACGCATTGGACATGGGAATCAAAAGAGTTCGACGTCCCCTGGCGCGACGAACCCGCCACCATTGGCAAAGCCAACCAGATCAACAACTTCTGCATCGGCACACAAGGCAATGAGAATAAATGCATGTCTTGCCACGCCGGGTACGGCTGGGAAGACGGACGCGAAACCCAGCAAGCCAACCCCGAAAATGTAGACTGCCTCGCCTGCCATGCCGACCCCGGCGCTTATGGCAAAGGCACATACGGCAACCCTGCCGAAGGCGTAGACTTGCTCGCTGCGGCTCGGTCTGTTAAAGCCCCCACGCGTGAGAACTGCGGAAAATGTCACTTCGACGGCGGCGGCGGCAATGGCGTCAAACACGGCGATCTCGACGAAAGCCTATACTTCCCCTCTGAAGAACTCGACGTTCACATGGGCGGCGAGAACGACATGCTCTGCACCGATTGCCACTGGACGGAAGACCACCAAGTCCTTGGGCGCATGCTTGCCGATAACTACACCATCGACCCACAGGAACAAGTTTCTTGCGAGCAATGCCACGTAGATCAAAAACACGAAGACGAACGCATCAACACACACCTTGCTTCGGTTGCCTGCCAGACCTGTCACATTCCAGCTATTGCGCTTGAAGACCCCACTAAAGTTACTTGGGATTGGTCACAAGCTGGTCAGGAAGGCAGAACCGACGACCACTTCACTTATCTTAAGATCAAAGGTGAATTCGTCTACGACAAAAACTTCGCCCCCACTTACTTATGGTTCAACGGCAATAACGAATATCGCTACCTGCTCGGCGACCCCATCGGCGAAGACGGCATCACCTACATCAACAAACCCGCCGGTTCCATCGACGATGCCAGCGCAAAGATATTCCCCTTCAAATTACATATCGCCGAACAACCCTATGATGTAGTCAACAACTACCTGCTGCAACCCATCACCTCTGGTGAAGGCGGCTTCTGGACAACTTTCGATTGGGACAGCGCCTTCGAACTCGCACAGGATAAAACTGGTCTCGACTACAGCGGCGAATACGGCTTCACCACCACCTACATGTACTGGCCCACCACCCACATGGTGCAATCTGCCGATGAAGCCCTGCAATGCGAATCCTGCCACGGCGAAAACGGGCGCATGGATTGGGAAGCCCTCGGCTACCCCGGCGACCCAATCGAATGGGGCGGAAGGAAATAACCATGAAACGATACCTACTTCTCACCGGACTTGTCCTCCTCGCTCTCGCCTTTGGGATAAATGCGGCTCTTGCCGCGCCGACAACTGTCCCGACCTCTCAAGCCTCGGTCATTCACCCAGACTTCCCCTTGCTCGATGCGGACGGCGTCAACGTGCTCGAAAGCAATGCCGCCGTCTCCACCATGCAAACCTGCGGACAATGCCACGACACCGAGTTCATCGAAACTCATGCCTTCCATTCTGACCTCGGCTTGAGCGACTACTATCCCGCCAGCGAAACCTTCGACACCAGCTACGGTTTGTTTGGCTCATGGGACCCACTCACCTACCGATTCCTTTCGACTGCGAATGATGAACGCCTCGACCTAAGCACCGCCGAATGGCTGATGCTTAACGGCTACCGCATCGTCGGCGGCGGACCCACTGAAACCTCTCGCACAGGTGAAGCTCTCACTGACCTTTCCACGAGCAAGAGCAACCCCGAAACCGCCATCCTCAATGAAAACGGAAATGTCGTCAATTGGAGTTGGGATGCCTCCGGCACGATGGAAATGAACTGCTTCCTCTGCCATCTTGAAACGCCCAACAATGAAGCCCGTGTAGAAGCTATCCAATCTGGTGAGTTTGGCAAAGCCACTACTGCCACATTGCTCGGTCTGAACATCGTCAGTGAAACTGCTGATGGCTGGCAATACAATGCCGAAGCCTTCAACGAGAATGGCGAACTGAAAGACAATGCCCTTGGCATTCAAGACCCCACCAACGGAAATTGTGCCGCCTGCCACGGTGAAGTGCATGCGACCGAAGACCCGCTGACCTTCAATGCGTGTGACTTGAACTACCCGCAAACCGCTACAACAGGACAGGTCGTTTCGGCGCAGCGCATCAACGACTCAGGCGTGAACCTAAGTGGAAAGAACGACCTCGACCGCTCATGGGACATCCACGCCGAACGCCAGCTGCAATGCACCGACTGTCACTACGCACTCAACAATCCTTCGCACGCCAGCGAATTGCAAGCCGCTAATCCTGACCATCTCATTTACGATCCGCGTATGTTGGAGATCGGTGAATACCTCGAACGCCCCGACCACAACTTTGCCCGCGGCGACAGTGCCCAATTCAACGTTGCACCTGAATACAAGAGCACCATGCGTCGCTGTGAGAACTGCCACGACTTCAACAAAGGTCACGCCGACTGGTTGCCCTACATCGAAACCCACATGGATGCCGTCGCCTGTGAAACCTGCCACATCCCGCAGATGTACGCGCCCGCCATCCAAACCTATGATTGGACTGTGATTAACACCAACGGTGAAGCGATCAGCAATTGCCGTGGTATTGAAGGCACACCCAATGATGTGACCTCGCTCGTCACCGGCTATAAACCCGTCCTGCTCAACCGTACCAATGTGGATGGACAGCAATTGCTCGCGCCGTATAACCTCATCACCTCGTTCTATTGGGTTTACGATGACGCAAATGGCAACAGCCGCCCCGTACGCCAAATTGACCTCGAAGCCGCCTTCCTCGAAAATGGAAACTATGCCGCCGAGATCGTCGCTGCTTTCGATGCAAATGGCGATGGGCAATTAAGTAATTCGGAGTTGGTAATTAGTAATTCGACACAAGAAGAAGCGGTCAAAGCCAAGTTAACTTCCCTTGGGGTTAAGGACGTCCGCATGGAAGGCATGGTACAGCCGTATAGCATCAACCACAATGTGACCCAGGGCGAGTACGCCGTCAACGACTGCAAGACCTGTCACGACGCTGACTCGCGCATTTCGCAGCCCATCAAACTTGCGGACTCTGCACCTGTCATACCGAAGTTCGACCTGGATAACAACGTCAACGGATCGGGTGAATTTGTCACCGGTGATGATGGCGCGTTGTACTACCAACCCATCCCTGCCAATGACGGCATGTACGTCTTCGGCTCCAGCCGTGTTAGTTGGATCGACTGGTTCGGTGCACTGGCATTCGTCGGCTCGCTTTTAGGTGTGCTTGGGCATGGGACGCTGAGATACCTCGCAGGGCGCAAACAGCCCCACGGTCACGCCCGAACCGAGCGCGTGTATATGTATGATGCGTATCGTCGCTTCTGGCATTGGCTCCAGACTTCCGCGATCGTCATCCTCCTGTTCACCGGCTTGGTCATTCACCGACCCGATATCTTCGGTGCGTTCTCCTTCCGCGGCATGGTGACGGTTCATAACGTCGTCGCTGTGGTGCTGGTGGTGAACGCTTTGCTCTCGGTCTTCTATCACATCGCCACCGACCGCATGCAGGAATATATTCCGCGCCCGTATGGCTTCTTTGACGATGCCATGGTGCAGGCGAAGTATTACATCAACGGCATTTTCAAAGGCGAGCCGCATCCGTTCGAGAAGACACCCACCCGTCGCATGAATCCCATTCAGCACTTCACATATTTTGGAATTCTCAATGTGCTGCTGCCACTGCAAATGATCACTGGCGCGTTGATGTGGGGTGTGCAAAAATTCCCGACCTTTGCCAATGCACTAGGCGGACTGCCCTTCCTCGCGCCATTCCATTCGCTTGTTGCGTGGATGTTCGCGACCTTCATCCTTGTGCATGTTTACATGACCACTACGGGCGCCACTCCGTTTGAGGCAACCCGCGCCATGATCACGGGGTATGAAGAAGTGGAAGTGCACGAGAAGCATGAAGAGCCGAAGAAAGAAAAGAAGGCGAAAAAGTAATTCGTAATCCGTGATGCGTAATCTTGATCTTTACGAATTACGCATCACGGATTACGGTCTGGCTTACCAAAGGAGATCTTATGACTGCTCAAACAAAAAAACCTCTCTTCCCCACATCACCCAAGCCATTCGTGCATCCGTACTTTGGCGGCATGGTGCTGGGAATTGTGCTCTTCCTTGCCCTCTTACTGACTGGCAACGGTTTGGGCTCTTCTGGTGCAACATCACGCTTCGTCACTGCGGTGACAGATGTCTTCGCGCCCGAACATGTGGACCGCACACCGTATCTTTTGAAACTCGCAGGCGGCGATAAAAATCCGCTCGATGATTGGATCGTGCCGGTCTACTTCGGTGCATTGCTCGGAGGGTTCGCCTCTGGTCTCTTCAACGGACGTTTGAAATTTGAAACGACCAAAGGTCCGAATATTTCGAACCGCACCCGCTGGCTGATGTCCTTCCTCGGCGGCGTGATCTTCCTCTACGGCGCACGCATGGCACGCGGATGCACATCCGGGCAGGCGCTGACGGGTGGCACAACACTCTCGGCTGGCTCGTGGGTGGTCATGTTCGCCATCTTCGGCGGCGCGTATGGATTAGCGTATTTTGTAAGGAAACTTTGGAATTAAATTCCTCGTCATTGCGAGGAGGGCGACAGCCCGACGAAGCAATCTCGCGCATAGTTATGAGATTGCTTCGGGCGGAAGAACATCGCCCTCGCAATGACAGAGGATAGGAGATTA
>JBDKJK010000396.1:0-2566 GCA_039796675.1 Chloroflexota bacterium | reverse complement strand
TCCAAGCGCCAGCCATCAATCCCGAGGCGCACCCAATGCTCGGCAACCCCAAACAAAAATTCACGCACATCCGGGTTGTTGACGTTAAATTTAGGCAGGGCGGGCAAATTCCACCAGCCGCGATACCCAATGGCGGTTAAGCTATCTTCGTGTTGATTAAGTCGTTCCTGCTCAAGTTGCCCAGGGTAGGCACCCCATGGACGATGCCCCTGCAAACGGTCTGGGTCAAAGTAAAACCACTCCTTATAAGGTGAACTGGCGCCGTTCTCCAGTACATGATGAAACTGCCAGAACCCACGCGAGGCATGGTTAAAGACCCCATCCAACACGATCCGCATATTTTTCTTGTGCGCTTTATCCAGCAAAACTTCAAAGGCTTTGTTGCCGCCCAGTAATTCATCCACCGCGTAATAATCAAAGGTGTGATAGCGATGATTTGAACCTGAAGCAAAGATCGGGTTGAGATACAAGGCATTCACGCCAAGATCTTTCAAATAATCAAGTTTCTCAGCAACCCCATACAGATCGCCGCCCTTAAACCCATGCGGGGTGGGAGGGGTATCCCACGCTTCAAAATTAAAATTGGCAGGATGTTTTTCACTGCGAGCGAAGCGGTCTGGAAAGATCTGGTAAAAGACAGCGTCTTGTACCCATTTCGGTGTAGTAGACATGGAATAACCTCAGAGTTGGGATTCAAGCAGAGCAAAAAATCTGCCCTGCGGTCTAACATTCTACCTGAATTCACTACGAAAACAAAAAAGATAATGGAATATCCACCCGCGCCTGCCAGGCGGCTTCGTTATGGTCGGCGCCTTCAAACTTGCGCGTCACCCAGTTTTTGCCTTCTGTAAATCCTTTGGTGCGCAAATGTTCATCGAACTTCAATTGCAAAGGCTCATAAGGAGCATCGACCCCACGGGTACCATAATCAAAATAAAGTTTATGCCCGGCAGAGTCGGGCAATCGTTTTGCCATTTCTTCCACCAGGGCAAGCTCACCCGCCGACCAATGCGTAGAAACACAGCCTGCCCCGCCAAACACATGCGGGTACTGGCTTATGGCATATAAAGAAATCAACCCGCCCATGCTCGAACCCATCACAATGGTAGACTGCTTTTCAGGCAGGCTGGCATACGTGTTATCAACAAACGGTTTTACTTCTTCAACAAGGTGTTTCAAATACAGGTCCGAAAATGACTCACCCCCCATACGTTTCAGCAAGGCTGAACGTACCCCATCAAACGCAGCAGACTCAAAGGGTTGCTGCGGCAAATATTCACGCCAGCGAATCTCATCATGATTCCAAACGCCCACCACGATCACCTCTTTGCCAAGGCGTTCAATGGCTTGGTCAATGCGCCAACTAATTCCACCAATTGAAGAGACCGCCTCAACAATATTTTGCCCATCGTGCATGTAAAGCACTGCATAGCGTTTGCCCTCCGAATAATCCTTCGGCAGCCATACATCGACATGGCGGGCTTTCACAAATTGAGATGGGAACAATTCATGCCGCTGAAGTTTCACTTAAGAATCACTCCACCCCATGCTGGAAGGGAAACCCGCTTCAGACTCCCATTCAGCTGGATTCTGCACTCAGCGCTGGTAGCCAACTGCAAGTTTGACTCTGCAAATTCCAGATCAAACTCCTGTGCCTGCCCTGAAGCGTTCATCACACATAACAGACTCTCTCCCTTGTGACTACGGCGGTATGCCAGCACTTCATCGTTCACAAAAACCGTTGTGCGTGAGCCATCTCGTAACGCGGCTTCCTGCTTGCGCAAGGCGATCAACGCCTGATAGAACTGGAACAACTCGCGGTTCTGGTCATCACCCCAGAGCATGGGCATGCGCCCTTCTTCGTGAATGGCGCGCCCGTTTTGCATCATATCTCGCGGTTGAGAAAGCCCCACCTCAGTGCCGTAATAAATAACCGGCGCGCCCATTAAGGTGAACTGGCACAATGCGGCAAGTTTTAGTTTGCGGGTATCTCCTTTTGCTACCCACAAAAAGCGATTCATATCATGGTTATCAAGGAATGATGGGCGCGAGAACGAAGCCGGGAAGAAGGCTTCGTGCCGGTTGAGAAAATCGGCGAACATGCGGGCATTCCACTTGTCAAAGGCAAACGTGTTGCGCAGAGCTTCCAACAGCATAAAGTCTAGCGAGCCATCCATGCCGCCTTCAAACGTAATTTGCGAATCGGGCGGGTCTACCGCTTCACCAAACGTCCAGGATTCTGGGTTGGTGCGGCGGGTGGCTTGCCGAAAATCGGCGTAGAAATCGGGCGTGGGACCTATGCAATAATCCACGCGGAAGCCATCGACCCCGAGGTTGAGCCAGTATTGGGCGGCTTCGGTAACATGCTGGCGAGCGGGGGCGTACCGCAGATTGATCTGCGGCAGGGTCTTTACCCCAAAGAAGGTTTTGTATTTGTGCGGGTGCTCTTCAAAGGTGTACCATTTTACAAAGGGGCTGTTTTTATCGGCGCAGGCTTCTAGAAAGTTGGGGTGCTCGTTAGACCAGTGGTTGGGTACGAAGTCCATTAATATGCGAATGCCGTGGG
>JBDKJK010000395.1:0-10303 GCA_039796675.1 Chloroflexota bacterium | reverse complement strand
GACGTTACCAGTTATAATGAAGGCGATTTAAGCGATTATCTTACATGCCACTCGACATCAATCTCTCCCCTTTGTACCGCATTCAGGGCCAGGAACAAGCCGAAATGCCCGGCATGCTCGTGCTTACCCCACCCAAAAATGCCGCACGCGGACGCGAACAAGACCGCTTGGTCGTTTATCTCGCGCTGACGGGCACAGCCACTATTACCCTCACCGAATATAAAAAATTTGCAGAAGATACCGCGGCTGTCTTTTATCAAACCCCACGCGCCGTCACCAGTGCTCTGCGTGCGGCAGCCGATTCACTTAATAAGGTTTTGCTCGAACGCAATATGCGCACCAGCGGTGTTGGTCAATATACGTTGGCATGGCTTGCACTTGCCGCAGTACGTGAAGGGCAGTGTATCTTTTCATTTAATGGACCCATGCATGCGTATTGGTTCAGTGCGAATGAGTCACGTCACTTTTTTGAGCCTGCGATCTCGGGCAAGGGACTGGGTTCGAGCCAGACCATTCAGATCCATTACGCGCAAACCGACCTCAATGCAAATGACATGCTGCTCTTTTGCGGAAGGCTGCCCAACGCCTGGGCAACCCCGCTCGACGATGTCAAGCCATCCTCTTTCGATGCTTTGCGCCGCCGCCTCACGTCTCTTACCAGCGAAGACTTGAACGCCGTGTTGTTCCAAGTTAATGAAGGCACAGGCAAGATCAACCTCATCAAAGGGCTCACCATTTCCTCCCAGCCTGCTCCGCAACCAGAAGCCTCGCTGGTTGAAGAAACTATTCAGGATGAAGAGCCCGCGCCTCAAGACCCAACCCCAGACCTGCCAGCCATTCAAGAACCTGAGCCAACACCTGAAACGGGTGCGCATCTCTTACAACCTTCAGCCTATGCCATTCCTGCTCAGCAACCCGAATCTTCATCCGTAGCCGACCCATTGGCTGGGCTGCCCCGCTCTGGCAAGACCGTGCCGCGTGACTTTCCTTCTTCTATTCCACGGGCAAAACCGCAGGTCGCTGAAACATCTTCTGAAGAAAAAATAACTGAAATTCCAGAGGTGCCCGAACAGGTGGTGCCCTCAGCGGTTGAACAGCCTCGCATTGTGGAGCAGCCCCCAGTTCCGCGTGAACCGTCTGCACAGACAAAGCAGGCGGCGAAAGCCATCGTCAACATCATGCAGGGATTCCGAACTGGCAGTGCCGCACTCGGCGAACGCTTCCGTAACTTTTTACCGCGCCTTCTGCCAGCTGAAAACTCTGAGGTGGTCTCGGTCTCTTCTACAACTTTTATGGGTTTCATGGCAGTGTTGATTCCATTAATCGTGGTGACCCTTGCTGTAGTGGTCTATCTACGTTATGGACGTAATGAGCAATATG
The DNA here is from genome assembly GCA_039796675.1 of Chloroflexota bacterium. Lineage (GTDB taxonomy): Bacteria > Chloroflexota > Anaerolineae > Anaerolineales > Villigracilaceae > Villigracilis. Next base: position 8,923 of record JBDKJK010000395.1, on the reverse strand, counting down.
ATGCCTATTACAACCAGGCGTTGGAAATGAAACAGCAGGCACTTGCATTGACAAACCCCGTTGAACAGCGCATTGCCTGGGAGAACGTGCTTAGCAATGTAGACCGGGCAGAGGAACACCGTCAGACAAATGAGACCATGAATCTACGGCAGGAAGCAGAAGCGAATCGTGATATATTGCTTGGCATCACTCGCTTGCAGTTCAACCCGGCTTTCAGCGCCAAACTCGGCATCGATGTGAGCCGCATGGCAGCCAGCGAAAATGACCTATACCTGCTCAATGCCGCCAATGGGGAAGTGCTGCGTGCCATTCCATCTGGCAATGGCGGTTTTGAATTGGATACAACCTTCAACTGCAAGCCTGGTGTTGGCAACGCAGCCGGTCCTCTGGTAGATATTCTTACTCTGCCCATCACGAATATTTATGGAGCCACCGTTCTGGGCATTGATGCGGTTGGCAACCTTTTATATTGCAAGCCTGGGGATGTTCCTCAAACGGGTATATTGCCTGCACCTGATACCAACTGGGGGCGCATTACTGGTTTTATCTTGGATGGTGGTAATCTGTTCGTATTGGATGCCCCTTCACGTGCAGTGTGGGTGTATTTAGGCAAAGAAGCTGCGTTTGTTGATCGCCCATATTTCTTTTTTGGTCAGCAAACGCCCACACAAGATGTGATCGATTTTCTCGTCACTGGTGATGAGATGTTCCTTCTGCATGCCGATGGACGTTTCTCAAACTGCTTTTATAGCCGAAATGATACGAGTGCGTCAAATTGCAAAGACCCGATCCCATACAATAATCCCTTCCCTGCTTATGCAGATACAAATCTGTTCGCTTCTGCGCATTTTACCCAGGTGTTGTTTGCCGCGCCTCCAGACCCCTCTATACTGATCCTCGATGCAGACGGGCAAAGTGTAATGCGTTTCACGTCACGCACGCTTGAATTGCAGAACCAGTTCCAGCCTGCTACCAATAATGGGAACCCCGTTCCGCGTGCAACGATCGGTGCTGTAGCGGTCAGCCCTAATCATGTGTTGTATATTGCAGTTAATGGTCAGGTGTATTTCGCAGTCGACATGCCTTGAACAAAGGAGAGTTTCATGAATGGCTTCCTGGATTTCATCTTAAGACTGTTAGGTTTGGCTCCGCGCCAAACACCTCCACCACCCCAGGTATTGCCCCAAATGATAGACAATGCCACCGAACCTGCACAGGTGACACGCTCAAAAGTGCTGGTCATCGTCTACGACCCGGTTATGGATGCTACAACTGGGGTTAAGCTCTCCAAGTATATGAACTGGAGGGAACCCGCAGACCTGCTCAATGGATTCATACTCGATCTATTGGACGTCAGTGAGAGTAAGGCACGTTATGAGATCGTTGAACGCATCGATGTGAATGAATTCCCTGCCAAGACGGATGGCTTTCGCTATACTCCCAAAACCTTTCTTGATGTTTGGAACCGCGTCTCTGCGCCGCATATGCCGCAGGAGGCAAATTACAACGCGATTCTGACTCAATTCAATATCCTTCAACGGGTGGCGAATAACCAGATCGATGAGGTCTGGATTTTTGGGTTTCCACATGCAGGCTTTTACGAATCGACCATGGGTGGACCTGGCGCTTTTTGGTGTAATTCCCCGCCGCTAGTGAACACGTCTGCCAGCAAACGGCGTTTTGTCGTGATGGGTTTTTCGTATGAGCGCGGCATCGGCGAAATGCACGAATCTTATGGGCACCGTGTCGAGTCTATTATGGAGAAGACCTTCAGCAAACTAAGTGGTGATGCCAATTTGTGGAATCGTTTCATCCGTTATGAAAAGACCTCCCCTGGCAAAGCTGCCTGTGGAAACATCCACTTCGCACCTAATAGTCAGATGGATTATGAATGGGGTAACATGACCCCCGTCAAAAGCGAATGCTATGACTGGCTGTTGAATTTTCCGAATTTTAAGGGCGATATCCGCACCGTGGATGCGGCAGAGTGGGGCGGAGGGGAAATCCGTGCGCATCACAAATGGTGGTTTAATCACTTGCCTCGTACTGTTGGGCGGAAGAATGGCATACACAATAATTGGTGGCAGTATGTGGTCTCTCCACAAAATATTACTCTCTGACCTTTCTATGTTTCGCGCCTGTCTTCAGGCGCGAAACGCTGTTAAGAATGTATACACAACAAGCTCTTATCATTTTGCTATGGATAATCTTTCTCAACAACATTAGAATAAAATATAGAAATGACACAGACTGAGTTACTTATCCCGTTGGTATTCATTCTGGCAGCAATATTCTATGCATTGTTGGGGTTGTATGCATGGAGGAAGCGCCCGGCAGCTGGGCTGGTTTCATTTGCATGGGCTATGCTCTCTCTGTCGATCTGGTCTTTCACCTATGCGTTAGAGATCTTTGTACCGCAGCTAGAAGCCAAATTACTCGTTTTGAACATTGAGTATATCGGTATCGTTGGTGTACCCGTCTTCATTTTCTTCTTTGCACTTGAATACACTGGCAGAAGCCACCTGATTACAAGCGAAATTCGTGCTTTGGTCTGGGCGTTACCTGTCATTACCTTACTCCTCGTATGGACTAACCCCCTCCATGATCTCATGTGGACCACGGAAACAACCACCCAACTTGGCGCTTTAAGTTTGCTGAGTGTCCGTTTTAGGGTGGCGTTTTGGATACACATGTTCTTCATAGCTGGTGTTCTCATCACCTCTGGTATTTTATTGATCATGGATTTTGTGCAGCGCCCCGGAGCCATGCGCCTGCATATCAGTTTTGTGATTCTGGGATTGTTATTCTCATTCATGGGAACTGTTTCTTTTGTTTTTGGGTTCAGCCCAATCCCCGGCTTAGATTTCACCCTTCTTTACTTTTTACCATCTGCCATTGGGCTTGCCTGGGTCATATTGCGATATCGGCTTTCAGAAGTGCTTCCGCTTGAACATCTCACTGTATTGGAAAATATGCGCGATGGCGTCATCGTTTTGAATGATCAAAGGCGCATCTTGTACATCAATCAGGTTACAGAAGACTTGCTCGACCTGACAGAAGATGAGGTCATCGGTCAACCTTTTCATGAGGCGACGAAAGCCTTTTCCGGCATTCTGAACTCATACCTCTCTGAAAGTGAACATCGAATCGAGGTCGAAACCAGTATTGGGGGAGAAGCTAGAACCTTTGAGGTGGCGGTTTCGTCCATGGCGGCAGCACGGCGCGAAACTTCCAACATTGTCATCTCTCTGCATGACGTTACCGAACGCAAAGAAAAGGAAGAGGAACTGAGCCGCCGTAGCTCGATCATGTCGGCCATCAGCCGCGCGGCAGAGAAGTTCTTAAAAGCTACAGACTGGGAGCAAAATATTACAAGCGTACTGGTCGATCTTGGTCTTGCCGCCGATGTCAGCCGGATCTTTGTAGCAACGAACTTCACAAATGTGAGTACGCCCATTTCTTCTAGCTTAAAATACGAATGGGTTGCGAACGATATTCCCTCTCATATGGACAATCCCATTTTGCAGAATGTTCCTCTTCTCACATCAGGCTTTGGTAGATGGGTCGAAAGTCTTACAACCGGACATCCGATTTATGGTTTGGTGAAAGATCTTCCAGAAACAGAGCGGAGATTCCTCTCTCAGTTGGGCTGTCTATCCATCGCTGTGGTTCCCATCTTTGTCGAAGAAGAATGGTGGGCGTTCATACTATTTGATGAAAACCGAGAAGAGCGGCAATGGACCGGCATGGAGTTGGACGCATTTCAAACCGCAGCCAATATCCTGGGCGCGGCTGAGTCTCGCTCACGCACTGCACATAAACTTGCACGCCGACAACTCGCCCTTGTACTACTTCAAGATATTGTTTCCGTTTCCCTTCAGGCAGCCACCATGCATGAAATGGGCGAAACCGTAGCAAACCGCCTCGCGCAACTTATTCAGGCAGACGGATGTTTTTTGACCCTTTGGGATCAAGAAAGTAAGCAGACAATCCCATTTGCAGCATATGGTGCACAAACACAAGCCTATTTAAATGTCCATATCGAACCAGAAGAGATCACCTTTACCCGTTCTGTACTTGAGTTGGAGCATACTCTTGTTATTGAAGATACCGGGAACACTCCCTATGCATCCCCCTCCATCACAAAGTCATTTCCATCCAAATCCCTGCTCGCTTTGCCCCTGATCGCCATGGAGAAGAAATTGGGGGCGGTTCTTGTTTCGTTCGATAACTACCATCACTTCGAAACGGAAGAAGTGCAAGTCTGTGAACAAGCCGCAGCACTCATTGCCCTTGCGCTTGAAAAGTTTCAGGCAGTAGAAGATGCCAGGCGCCGGGCAGATACCTCCGAATCCCTGCGCAAGGCGGGCATTGCTGTGGCTGAACGCTCCGATCTTAACGATACAGTCAATCACATTCTTGAACAACTCAAACAAATGGTTTTCTACGACAGCGCCTCGGTGCAACTGCTCGAAGACAACGAACTACACATTGTGGGTGGTTCTGGTTGGAAAGACCCCAAAGAGATCGCCGACATCCATTTTCCGATCCCGGGCAACAACCCAAATACGGTCGTGATCGAAACAGGTAAACCCTACTACCTGCCTGATGCCGGAAAGGACTATGAGCAATTCAACCAACCTCCACATGACCATATCCGTTCCTGGCTGGGCGTTCCCATGAGTGTTCAGGAAAAGCTCATTGGGCTGATGGCAATCGACAGCAAAGAAATCAACGGGTTTAACGAGCAAGATATTATGATTGCTTCAGAATTTGCGAATCAAGTTGCCATTGCGCTTGAGAATGCCCGCATTCTACAAGAGACCCAAACCCAAGCCATCACCGACTCATTAACCGGCATCTACAACCGGCGTGGACTATTCAAAATGGGCGAGTTTGAGTTCCAACGCGCACGCCGTATTCAACGCCCATTTAGCATCCTGATGTTTGATATTGATCACTTCAAAAAGGTCAACGATACCTATGGTCATGCGGTGGGTGATCAGATCTTGCAGCAACTGGCTCAACGTTGCGCAAAAACCTCACGTGCCACAGACCTGGTAGGTCGCTACGGCGGCGAAGAATTCATCATCCTGCTCACTGAAACAAATCTCGAAGCCGCAAAGATCATCGGCGAACGTCTGCGCCAATCCATTCAGCAGACGCCTTTCAACACAGACACAGGTGAGATTATCGTCACAACCAGTATTGGGGTAACCGAATCGTTGCCAACCGATACACTGGCTACCCTCATCAAACGGGCTGATACCGCCCTCTATAAAGCCAAGAATGCTGGTCGTAATTGCGTCGTTGTGAATTAAACTACTCGTTTCGCCAAACCTGATACAACCCCAATCGTCCATTCTCTCCATCGGATAGAAAAGACGCCTCCACCTTAAATTGGGCTTGCTCTGCCAACCCAAACAGTTCCCCCTCTGAAAACTGATGCGCATACCTCAAGCCCTCACCGCCACTGCGCCAGTCGAGCAGATAATCTCCCTCGTCCACATCTGAATCTGATAGCCCCACCCGCCCCCAAGGCTGGACTCGCGCTTTGAGCTTATCGCTATTCAAGAATTGCCAATTCGAAAGGATGAACTTTCCATTTGGCTTTAGTAACTTTTTCACTGTAAGTAAAATATCCAAACGAACTTCTCGTGAAGGAATGTGATGCATGGTGGCAAACATCGTAATAACATCCCACCCGCCTTCTACTGAAAGCTGATCGCTGACCGCTGAAAGCTGCATTAGATCCAGAGCCCTAAACTCAATTCCCGGCGTGGATTCGGCTTCTCGTAGCAGAGGCAGGCTAAAGTCTGCGCCGAGAAGCGCGGCTTGGTGACCCCGGTCATGCAACGCGCGCAGAAAAAATCCATTGCCGCAGCCCAAGTCCAACACAGATTCATCCGCTTGAATCGAATCTAGAATCTGATTTACTCCCGGCTGTAAGCGTTGACGGGTAGCAGAAAACGATTCGCCGAATTGGTCATAAAACTTTCGGTTGAGTTCAATTAACTGTTTTGTAATGCTGGCATCCATAGCGAAATTATACCGGTTCAGAACGGTATAATCTTTTCATGCTTTCTGTACAAGATATTGAAACACTCTCTCAAGAATTTGAGACCCAAACCCCGCAAGAAATCATTCAATGGGCGATCAAAGAATATTCGCCTAATATTGCAATGAGCTCCTCGTTTCAGACACAATCCATGCCACTGCTGCACATGGTTTCGCAGATCGACCATACTGTAACTGTATTCTTTATTGATACGGGCTATCACTTTTGGGAAACGCTGATGTTCCGTGAGCAGATTGCTATGGAATGGAAGCTCAACGTGTTTGACCTGTACCGTGATACCCGTTGGGACACGTTCGCATTGCAAAACATCCGCAAGCTGCCGGTGGAAGACCCCAATCTTTGTTGTTATCTCAACAAAGTGCAACCCATGCAAAAGGCATTGCAAGGCGTGAAAGCATGGATCTCCGGCATTCGCCGCGACCAGACGGAAGTACGCGCTCACGCAAAAATTTTGGAATTGCAAAACGATGGGATGCTAAAGGTTAACCCATTGCTAAATTGGAAGAAGGCAGATGTAGAAAACTACATGAAAGAACATGACCTGCCATCCCACCCATTGCTTGAAAAGGGATACCGCAGTGTGGGTTGTGCGCCCTGCACGATTGCCATTGGCGTAAACGACGATGAAAGAGCCGGGCGCTGGGCAGGGCGCGGAAAGATCGAATGCGGATTGCACACCGACATGTTCAAAAAGAAGAAATTGACCGAAGTGCAAAAAGAGTTTAATTTAGAGATAAAATAGGGGTTTGATATAAGATCCTGTAGCCTTAATTGTGGAAAGGAGTGCGAGAAATGGAATTTAAGCAAATCATTACTATTGAACCTGGAAAGCGTGGCGGCAAGCCTTGCATTCGCGGTATGAGAATCACCGTTTATGATGTGTTGGAATATCTGGCTTCTGGCATGACTGAACAAGAGATCATCAAGGATTTTCCGTATTTAACCAGGGAAGATATTCTTGCAAGCCTTAGCTTTGCAGCAGCACGCGAACGTGTAACGGCAGCCATACAGCCATGAAATTGCTTTTGTTCGACCAGAATATTTCACCCCGGCTTGTTAATCTACTTGCAGATGTTTATCCCGGGTCTGCCCATGTTTCTGAGCTCGGCATGGGAAACGCAATGGATATTGAGATATGGGAATATGCTCATACTTATGATTATATGATTGTCACAAAAGATGCTGATTTTAGCGAGTTTGGGGTGGTCAAAGGCTTTCCACCAAAAATAATCTGGATACGCAGAGGAAATTGCTCAACCCAAGATATTGCATCCATCCTTCGTGAAAGTTTTACATCAATAAAAACTTTGAGCGAGGATGATGAGACCGGAATTTTAGTTTTATTCTGAAATAGCATGTTCCTTGCCAAGAAATACGATTATTCAATAAAGAAAAGATGGAATTTACCGAGAAACGACAACACTGGAAGAAGATCAACGCGCTGACCCCAAAGAAAATGGAGTTGGCGCATTTTCTGCTTAATAAAATCCGCGAGGGCGAAGATGTGATGACGCTCATTCGGCGGCATCCGCTCGAGGGTGGTGGATATTTGAACAAAGCGGCGTTAGTGGCAGCCTATGAGCAGATGGTCGCCAGCGGCGAAATGGAAGCCAATACGGCATTGCTTGAAAAGATTCGCATGAAGCCGATGCGCACGCTCTCTGGCGTGACGACAGTGACGGTGCTGACCAAGCCCTATCCTTGCCCCGGCAAGTGCATCTTCTGCCCTACCGATGTGCGCATGCCCAAAAGCTATCTGCCCGATGAACCCGGTGCGATGCGTGCGCTCGAGCATAAATTTGACCCGTACACGCAGGTCGTTGCGCGCATTCGGGCATTGAAAAATCTCGGTCACCCCACAGACAAAATCGAATTGCTGATTTTGGGTGGCACATGGTCTTCGTATCGCCGTGATTATCAGGAGTGGTTCATTGGTCGCTGTTTCGACGCGATGAACTCTACCGAAGTCCTTTCGCCCATCGAGCCAGAGCGGACCGAGCAAATGGATTCGGCAGTGCTGACCAACATCCATTCGGTGAATGAAACCGCGCCGCATCGCAATGTAGGGCTGGTCATTGAAACTCGACCCGATGAAATTAATCCCGATGAGATCAAGTGGCTGCGTCACCTCGGCGTGACCAAAGTGCAGATGGGCGCGCAAAGTTTCAATGACCACATTCTTGACATCAACAAACGCGGACATGACGTAGAGACCACCCGTAAGGCTGTGGCGTTGCTGCGTGCCGCCGGTTTCAAGATCGTGCTGCATTGGATGCCCAATCTTCTAGGCGCCACTCCGCAATCCGACCGTGAAGATTTCGCCCGTTTGTGGAACGACTTCTGCCCAGACGAAATAAAGATCTACCCCAATCAATTGCTCGCAAATGCTGAGTTGTACGAATACTGGCAGCGCGGAGAATTTCAACCGTACACCACTCAAGAACTCGTGGAGTTGATCGCAGATATCAAACCATCCATTCCACGATATTGCCGTGTGAATCGTGTCATCCGTGATATTCCGGGCAACAACGTAGTGGAAGGCAATCGCCGCACGAGTTTGCGTCAGGACGTGCATGATGAGATGAAGAAGCGCGGCACGAAATGTCAGTGCATTCGCTGCCGTGAAGTGAAAGGCAAAACGGTTGAGCTTTCTTCGTTGGCGTTGAATGACCTCGTCTATCAAGCCGGGAAAGCCGAAGAACATTTCATTTCATTCAATACAGCAGAAGATGGCTTGGCTGGGTTTATTCGCTTGTCATTGCCATCGAATACTTCACCTGAAACCGGCATGACCGATCTCAACGGCGCGGCGTTAATCCGTGAAGTGCATGTCTATGGACAGTC
>JBDKJK010000394.1:0-2724 GCA_039796675.1 Chloroflexota bacterium | reverse complement strand
AATTGAAAATTCGTAGTGACGACTTAAGTCGCCACTACACTACAAAGAGGACAAAATGGCAGAAGATAAATTACCCACCCGCGCGGAAGATTTTTCAGAGTGGTACAACCAACTCGTCGTAAAGTCTGACCTTGCGGATTACTCGCCTGTGCGCGGGTGCATGGTCGTCAAGCCGTACGGCTGGGCGCTGTGGGAGAACATCACATCATGGCTGGATGGCGAGTTCAAGAAGACCGGTCACGTCAACGCGGCGTTCCCTACGCTTATCCCGATGTCGTTCTTTGAAAAAGAGAAGGAACATGTGGAAGGCTTTGCGCCGGAGTTAGCAGTCGTCACCCACGGCGGCGGACAGGAACTCGAAGAAAAGCTCGCGGTGCGCCCCACCTCAGAGACCATCATCGGTCACATGTATTCCAAATGGGTCAAATCGTGGCGCGACCTGCCGTTGTTGATCGTGCAATGGGGTTCGGTGATGCGCTGGGAATTGCGCACCAAACTCTTCCTGCGCACAGCGGAATTCTACTGGCATGAAGGTCACACCGCACACGCCAGCGAAGAAGAAGCCAAAGAGGAAATGTACCGCATCCTCGATATCTACGAACGCTTCTGTCTTGAGGAAGCCGCCATTCCTGTACTCAAAGGCACCAAGAGCGAAACCGAGCGTTTTGCAGGCGCACAGATCACCACATCCATTGAAGCGATGATGTGGGACAAGCGCGCGTTGCAGTCCGGCACATCCCATTATTTTGGTGACAACTTCGCCAAGGCGTTCGAGATCCAATTCTTGAACAAAGATAACAAACTGACCTTTGCTCAAACCACCTCGTGGGCGATCTCGTCCCGCATTATTGGCGCGATGATCATGGTGCATGGCGATGACAATGGTCTCGTCCTGCCGCCTCGCCTTGCTCCTATTCAGGCTGTTGTCGTTCCTATTTTCAAGAACGACGCGGAAAAAGAAAAGGTGATGGAAGTAGCCGACCGCCTCTTCGCTGAACTCAAGACTGCGGGCGTGCGCGTCAAGTTTGACGACCGCGACAACGTTTCCTCCGGCTTCAAGTTCAACGACTGGGAAATGCGCGGCGTACCCGTCCGCGTGGAGATTGGTCCCAAGGATGTGGAAAAAGGAACCGTCGCCCTCGCCCGCCGCGACAAGCCTGGCAAGGAAGGCAAAACCTTCGTCTCGCAGGAAAGCATCGCCGATACGGTCAAGAATCTACTGACCGATGTGCAAGCGTCCCTGCTCAAACGCGCCACCGAATACCGAGATGCGAACATCCATAACGTAGAAAATTACGAAGACCTCAAGAAAGTTGTGCAGGATGGTTGGGCGCTTGCCTACTGGTGCGAATCGACCGAATGCGAAAAGAAGGTCAAGGAAGATGCCAAAGCCACCACCCGCAATATCCCCTTCAATCAGCCCGAAGGCGAAGGCAAGTGCGTGGTCTGCGGTAAGCCCAGCAAGCGCAAGGTGTACTTCGCGAAAGCGTATTAAGGCAGTTATCAGTGGACAGTGACCAGTTATCAGACAAGATTCCTGGTCACTGTCTTTTTTGCAAACCTCCTACAAGTAAATGAAAGTATAATTACAAAAAGAATTCAGGAGAATCCACTATAAATCCCATAGGGAGGAAAGATGGATGATTTACTCGAACGAAAAAATATTAGGTGTCAAACGATCTTGGAAGCGAGTTTGTCATGACAGATGAAATCCTTTATGGTTTGATGGAAGTTTTCAAACACGCCAACAATCAATATCTCAAACTTTCAGAGATAACTCGTCGTATGCAGGCTCTAGGCTTTTATCAAAATGTTACGTTTGGGGAAGCAGCGACAGATATATTACATTATCACTTAAACCGCTTAACCCCTTCGATATTTAACGGAATTGAAAATTATAAAAGTGCAAATTGGGGAAGAAAATGGAATGTAGCGCATTGGCTACCTTTCAAAGAAAATAACCTGCAAAATAATGCCTTTGGTATCATTCAACCAGAAAGAGAAGTCCGGAATATTGCTTTATCTAGTACATCCGAATCCAACAACAATCCCCCCAATAACACAATCTCTCTTTTGCGGATAGGAGAAGAAATCCAACGCACCATATCGCCTAGTGGTTCTGAAATAGAGGATGGAATCATTCCACTTTACGGGCAAGACTTTGATATTTTTTTCGCAAGCATGGACAAGGAACAACAAAGACAACTAAACATCAATATACATTATTACGCCAGTGAACATATTGCTTGCAACATAGAAAAAGAAAACGGTCATTGGTTTTTAAAGGGGTCATCACTAATAAAATGGTATCTAGAAAACCAAGTTTCCCCTGGGGATAAAATTTGGCTCGTTGTTGAAAATATAAAACCACTTGCAATTAGAATATACACTGAATGGGAAAGAAATCCTGATACTTATCGAAGACACAGGCAACTTCAATCAGGGCAGCCCGTCGTTTCAGTGGGCACACCCATTCGAGATATTATTTGGGATTATTTAGAAGAATCGCAAATAATCAAACACAGGCTTGATATAGGAATAGCAGTAATTGAAAAACGCCCAGAAGTTAGTGAGCAAAGCGTCTACGCTTGTCTCAGTGCAAATCCGCATTTATTTGTTCGTATTGGTGAAGGTAATTGGGGCTTAAAAGAATGGGGACTTGAGGAAGTCAAAGCAGCAGTGCGTCCCGCAGGTAGCAAACTCGAAGATAACTTCAATTTGCCA
>JBDKJK010000393.1:0-2972 GCA_039796675.1 Chloroflexota bacterium | reverse complement strand
TTCAGGTTCGCAAATATCCATGAATGGGAATTGCAGTATGGGATGAATAATTACAAACAGGGGAAAGCCGAAAAAGGCAAAGAGTTGTTTATATACAATTATAAAAAGTGACCGCCATTTGGCGGTCACTTTTTATATGAAAATGTCATCCTGAGCGATAGCGAAGGATCTCTACGCCCATAGTAAGAGACCCTTCGGTCGCGAAGAACGCTCCCTCAGGGTGACATGCCGCAATTTCTAATACAACGGAATCCTCGCCCCGTTGACCTTATCCGCCGTATCTGAAAACAAATACTGCATGGCAGAGACGATCTCGGCAGGGGTGGTGCCTGTGCCTTTGTTTTCCACATCGATGGCTAACACTTGAATGATGTTCGCCGTCACGTGGAATTCTTTTAACTCTGCCGCGAGGGCGAGCATCATCGTCTCTTGGGCAGATTTGGCGGCGAGGTACACTCCGCGTTTGGCGGGCGGGTTGGCTATGGTAGAGGGCGAGATCGTGATGACTCGTCCCCATCCGTTTTGGGAGAGGGGTTCTTGAAACGCCTTGAACAAATTGAAGGTGGTGCGGATGTGTTGGTTGAGCATGGATTCCAAGTCGTCGCTTGGGGTTTCAGCGAAGGTCTTGCCGCCGCTCCAGCCGCCGACGAGGTGGAACAAGGCGTGAACACTGCCGAATTTGGAGACTACAGCCGCGGCGGAGTCTTGAACCGCCTGCTCATTGAGTAAGTCTACGGTTTGGGTGTAGAGTCGCTCTGAGGGCAGGTTCAGGTCGCGGACGAGGGAATCCAATTTATTTTGGTCTTTATCAAGCAATGCCAAATTGTGACCCATGCCAGCAAAAGTTTTGGCAGCAAGATTTCCTAACACACCCGTTGCGCCAGTAATAACAATATTTTTATTCATCATTCATAAAGCGCTTTGATCTGGTCTTCGCTCATGCCCTCAACGATGGGGCGGTCGCTTTGTTCGGGCAGGTGTTCCTTGCCGTGGAAGTCGATCATGTGACCAGACTTGGCGGCTTTGGTCTTGAGATAAAAAATATTATGCTCGTTGGTTGGCAAAATGTGCGGCAGGCGTTCTTTGATCTTTACGCCATGCTGTTCGAGCTGGGCGATCTTCTTCGGGTTGTTGGTCATCAGCTTGATCGAGTTGACCTTAAGCGAATGCAGCATGTGCGCGGCGACGGCGTAATCGCGTTCATCATCGCGGAAGCCGAGCGCGAGATTCGCTTCAACGGTATCGAGACCCTGATCTTGCAAGGTGTAGGCGCGGATCTTATTCGTCAGCCCAATGCCGCGTCCTTCTTGGCGCAGATACAAGACCATGCCGCGTTCCATTTCACCGATCTTCTTGAGCGAAGCTTCGAGCTGATCGCGGCAGTCACAGCGCAGTGAGCCAATGGCATCGCCGGTTAAACATTCAGAGTGCAAACGCACAGGTACATCTTCCGCGCCGATTACATCCCCTTTGATGATGGCAACGTGTTCTTTATTATCTTTATTATTTGAAAATGCCACAATATGAAAATCGCCGAAGCGTGTGGGCAGTTCTGCCATTGCTTCGATGTGAACACAAACATGGTCTTCGCCGTAGCCTTCACATTCATGGCAGCAATCTTCTTCCAATAAAATTTGAATCTTTTCGTGCATTTCGGTCGTCATGATCATTTCTCCAATACAAATCAAAATCTATACTTCAACAATACTCCGCCGTCGTCCCACTGTTCAACACCAGTCAACTTGATATCCAGGGCATGCTCACGGGGAACACCGAGACCATCAGCAAGAGTAGGGGCGTTAGCGCCGCCGAAGATCATGGGCGCCATGTAGATCAACAATTCATCCACAAGCCCGAGCCGCATGAGTTCGAAGTTGATCGTCCCGCCGCCTTCCACCATCAAATGATCCACGCCGATCTTTTTCAGCGTCAGCATCATCTTGTTCAGGTCCACGCGTTGCGATTCGTCCACGAACACATCCACGCCCATTGCGCGCAATTGCTCAAGCTGGCTATTAGATGTTTGGGATGTTGTAAATATTACTTTGCGAGAATCGCCCGCTTTAATAAAATCTGAATCTGTCTGGATATCTGCAACTGTAGCCACGCCGACCTTTATCGGGTTTGGCGAACGCCCCTGGCTGACCCTTCTCTCACGCAGCGCCTCACTCTTAACCGTGAGCTTGGGCGCCTCGTCCAAAAGCGTCCTCCCGCCAACGAGGATTCCATCCGCCGCCGCGCGTAATTCATCCACCCGCTGCTTATCCTGTTTCGAGGAGATTGCCGAACCTTTACGCTCGAAGGTATCTATTTTGCCGTCTGCCGTTATGGCAACGTTGATGAAGGTGTACGGTCTGTTCATAGGTGTGTTCCCAGACTCAGTGTACTGCCATTCTCTTACAAAAGTATCATGCCATTCCAAAAGAATGGCATGATTATATGATTGGATGTTGGGTTATCCAACCCCCAAAAGTAAGAGAGCCGGGCTTGCCAAAGTTAGTTGTGTATACGGTGTCATTGCGAGCCGCGCTCTTTGCGGCGAAGCAATCCCATGACTTGAGGGCAAGATGCCTCCTCAAAATGACGAAGTTCTTTTTTTTAGAATTTATTTCGGTCACCTACTTAGTACGAACCCGAAAAATAATCCTCGATCAAGGTATCGTAATTGGCATTGATGATCTCACGCGCGAGAGCGAAGAAATCGGCAGAAGTGGCGTGACCGTTGGCATAGCGTGTAGCATAGGCTTTGATAAATTTTGAGAAGTTGCCATAGCCCATCAATTCACGCAGATCGTCCATGAAGAGAGCGCCTCGAAAATAAACAGCATTGGTATACGAGCGGAAGGAATCATAATCATAGATCGACCCATCCACATAGCCGCTGGGTTTGAAATAATTAACCCGGAATTGCCACCACCAACTGATATTGGCAGGATAGTTATTTTCGTAAAAGATGCGCTCGCTGTAAGTGG
>JBDKJK010000392.1:0-5339 GCA_039796675.1 Chloroflexota bacterium | reverse complement strand
GGCGGCCAAGAATCAAAACGGATTTCCCCGATTCAATCAGATCTTGGATGATATCCACAGTGCCATACACAGCGCGACCGACACGGCAGGTGAGCCCGACAATGGCGCTGCGACGATTCTTAATCGCAGAGATGCGATGAAGCGTACGCTCCATGCCTGCGCGGTTATCGGCATCGAAGGTACCGATGCGCTCTGTGATATGGTCAATCTCGGCGCGGGTGATCTCGGTGTTGAGTAGCGGAATTTCACCGTCTACAAAACGAGCGGCAGGGATGCGCCCAAGGTCAATGACGATCTCCAGCAGTTTCTCGCTATTGTTCGCCTTCTCAACCGCATGGCGGATGTTCGAAGGCAAAACATCCAACAGGGCTTCGAGATCATCTGTAATTCGATGTTGAGTCATAATGTTAAGTTTCCAGAAACGCCAACGGTCAAGTGGCGTGAAAAGTCAAAAGGAAAGAATATATCGGCTCGCGCAAATACAAAAGACGCGGCTTGTCTTAAGGGTGAAAGAGGGGGAAGTTGAAAAGGATCATGATGGTGTACCTGCCTTCTGGGGGTGTCACGCGCAGAGTTTCGCGTGTCAGGCATCCTGTGCCGTCGATTATGTAGTGGCAAATGCTATTATAGCAGGTGCGTGGTTAACGAACTGTTAGAGATGCGTGTTAATTTTATGAATTTGTCTGACGAATTGATTGTCTACCGCCAGTTTTTATCTGACCAGTTCGACGCAATATTATTTTGTTGCTGATTCGTAGATGGTCCAAAACCGTTTTTGTGGTGCCAATTCTTCAAGACCAGGTACGCAATTGGCATGCTAACGCCCAAGCCTGATAAGCGGATCTGCTTTCCACTCGTCTGATGCAGAGCTACATAATAATGTTTGCCATTTCTGCTTTGGGTATAGCCAAGTTGAATAAATTTGATCTCATCAGCATGGATGGATTTCTCGCTGAAGAGATATTTCAAGTTGAGCGTGTTACCTTCCAACGAAACCAAGCGCGGGATGGAAAATGCCATCCCACCGATCATGACTGCAATAAAGAAGAAAATCGCCAGCGGCATCAAGGTTGGAAGGCTGACATCAGAAGGCGAATTTATGATTGCAAAAAAAACTGCCACCATACCGCCTAGAATCAGCAGAATCACAACCGCCATCATCACAAAGGGAAAGAACCCGCGCCGCATCTCGCCAAATTCCTGCGGGCTGAATAGGTCTGGGCGTTTCGCTCCAATGAAGTCTATGATCTGTTCGTAGCCGGGCAAGCCCGAGCTGGGGTGAACCGTCACATCCCCGTCGTAGTTATGCAGCTTGATCTCATATCCTCTGCCTGAAACGCGGTTGATTTCTGTCCAGCGCAAGGTTCGTGAACCAAAAATATTTTGCGCGGTGATCTCATCTTCCGTGAGAGTCACTTTCGCTGAATTCGCCACGAAAATCAAACCGAAGATGAACAATCCAAATGCCACGATAGGGAGAATGAACATGACATCTTCAAACCCAGTGCTGAACACAATACCTCCGATCAACACCAGAAACATAACCACAATCACGACCACAATGGCGGGTGAGTTTTTGTAAACACGAGGCTCGTTCATAATTCTCCTACTTTATTTGGATATACGCGGATGATTTCAACCGGTCTCAATAATACTAAAGATTGTAATTCCAAATTCATAGCCCTGCCTCCCTTGAATTCCCCATCGCCTGTATAATTGAAGCATGTCCATGCCCGAAGACCCAATTCAATCTGCCGAAAACTCCGAGCAGAATGACTCCCCTATCCCGGCGCCCATCCGCCGCAGACGTGTCACCCGTCGTTCGCACATCCCTACCGATGCCGAAGGACAGGCAGAGTTAATTGCATCGCTTGCGCGTCGTGCCTATCCGTCCATTGAGTTGTTCGTCTTCTCATTGGTCTGCGGCGCGATTCTCGGGTTGGGCTACCTGCTCGATTCACAAGCTGTGTTATTGCTAGGCATCTTGGTCGCTCCGCTCATGACGCCCTGGGTAGGTTTTTTACTTGCCGTCCTCAGCGGCTCGGTCCGTTTTATGTTCGAAACACTGATGGCATTGCTCATCAGCCTTATTTTTGTATTTCTTGGCGGGTTACTCACTGGCTTTGCCGCACGTCTCTTCATGCCCATCACCCTCAACAATGTTTTTATTCACGCAAGGTTATGGGTTCCCGAACTGGTCGTCTTTGCGCTTGGCGCGATCACCCTCGTCATCTCCTTTGCCCGTTCTGAAGATAAGCCCTTCCTCCCCAGTGTGCTGATCGCATACGCATTTTATATGCCCGTCAGTGCCGCCAGTTTTGGCATTGGTTCTGGTTTGCCCAATATTTGGTTGCAGGGTCTACTGGTCTTCTTCGTCCACTTCGCCATCACCAGCACCATTGGGCTGATCACTCTCTTCATCCTGCGTTTACGTCCATCGGCTGGCGGCATCATTATGAGTGTGATCATGCTTTCCATCTTCGGCGGCGTACTCACCTTTTTAATGGGATCAGGCTCCCCGTATAGAACAGAAGCGGATCCTCTTCCACAAACCACACCCACCAATCAGACAATTGCTACGCCTCTCTCACCGACCTCAGAACTGCCTGCCGCTCCCAACCCCAGCCCCACGCGGACAATTTCATCTGCCACCCCAACCCCCAAGACTGACGATATCACCCCCAGCCCGGTACCACTGACGCTGGAGATCACCCTGCCCCCCACCCAAACGCCCACCATCACACTCACCATCCAACCAGCTCCTACCTATGGGAAAGTGCAAGCCAATGAAGGCGGCGGCGCTAACCTACGCGATGCCCCCGGCGGCACATACGTCATGACCCTGCTCAACGGCACCATCGTAGAAACCTATTCCGAATTCCAACTCGTAAACAATGTCACCTGGGTCAAGGTCTACGCACAGGTCAATGGACAGAAGATCGAAGGCTGGCTGTTGGAATCGGTCATCTCATATGCCACCCCAGCACCCAACTTCGACATAACCACAACCCCAACGTTTACTGTTACACCTTAGATTCATCAAAGACAGGTGACAGTCACTTTAAAAGTGACTGTCACCTTTTTGTATCCACTTACCATCAAGGAGAATCAATGCCTATTCATTTCGGTACCGACGGCTGGCGCGCAGTCATTTCAGATAGTTTCACTTTCAGTAATTTACGCATGGTCTCGCAAGCCATCGCCGATGCTGTTGCCTCAGAACACTGGGACAGGTCAGAAACGGTGGATGCGAAGAAGATCGTCATTGGGTACGATACCCGCTTCCTTTCCGACCGGTTTGCAGGTGAAGTGGCACGTGTGCTTGCCGCGAACGGATTCACCACTCTGTTGGCACAATCTGACTCACCCACCCCTGCCATTTCGTATGCGGTCAAAAACAACAATGCCATTGCTGGTGTAATGATCACCGCCTCGCACAACGCACCACGTTACAACGGCGTGAAGGTAAAAGGTGCCTTTGGCGGCTCGGCGCTCCCTGAACAATGCCGCCGCGTGGAAGTGTATATCAACGACAATGAAGAACAGGCACGCGGACCCAACTTAATGGATTTCAAAAAGGCGCGTGAAGCGGGCTTGATCCAACGCTTCAACCCACTGCCTGCCTATTTTGATCATTTACGCAAACTCATCAACACCGATATCATTGCAGAAAACCCGCAGCGCTTCGTGGCAGATGCCATGTACGGGTCGGGGCGAGGCGTGATCAAATCCTTTTTGCAGGGCACAGGCTGCGAAGTGTACGAGATCCGCGGCGAGATGAACCCCGGCTTTGGCGGCGTTCACCCTGAGCCGATCGCAAAGAATCTGGGCGCATTATCGAGCGCGGTCAGTTCGGGTCTTGGCAATTTTGGCGTAGTGACCGATGGCGATGCCGACCGCATTGGTGCCATGGACGAGCGTGGCAACTTTGTAGACCCGCATAAGATCATGGCGCTTTCGCTGAAATATCTTGTTGAAAAACGCGGCATGACCGGCTCGGTCGTCCGCACCGTTTCGACCACACGTATGTTGGATCGTCTTGCTAAACGCTACGGGGTCAAAATTCACGAAACTCCGGTTGGTTTCAACCATATCGCCGATATTATGATGAATGAAGATGTGCTTATCGGCGGCGAAGAATCTGGCGGCATTTCTTTCAAGGGGCATATCCCCGAAGGCGACGGTCCTATCATGGGCTTGTTGCTGGTAGAAATGCTAGCCGCCTCTGGCAAATCGCTGGGCGAGATGGTAGATGATCTGCTCGCGGATGTAGGTCCGGCTCATTATGAACGCGTAGATTTGCGCCTCAGCCGCCCGGTTGCCAAAGCAGAGATGACCGAATTCCTTACGAAGAACGCACCCGCTGAGATCGGCGGCGAAAAGGTCAATGAGATCAGTCAGCGGGATGGCGTGAAATACATCATGTCAGATGATTCGTGGCTGTTGGTACGTCCCTCTGGAACCGAACCCGTCTTGCGCGTGTATGCCGAAGGGCGAACGCAAGAGATGGTCAAAGCATTGTTGGGCTACGGCAGGACGGTCGCCGAAAGCGTTGTCTAGCTGAAAGCCGCCAAACAAAAAACTCACCCTTTGCAGGGTGAGTTTTTTGTTTGGGTTCGAAAATCAGTTATCGGCTGGGGTTGAAGCGCAAACGTCTTGCCATCAAAATGACGATGATGAAAGCCAGCGACATCAAAATAAGCCCAGGAATGCCCACTTCATCCATAAAGCCGGTATTTGGCAACGCCGTGGTGGTTGGGACGATGGTCAACTGTGCAATGGCAGCTTGGGTAAGTGCCGCACCAACTGTGGCAGTGGCGGCGGCAGGCGTGCCTGCGGCAGGAGTCCCTTCACCTGCGGCTGCAATAGCAGACTCTGGAGTGGCGTTCGGGTCGAGGGTTGCTGTAACGGTGGCAACGTTGACAACTGCAGTTTCAGTGGGCGCAAGAGTGGCGGTGGGTTGAATGGCAGCCTCAGCTGTGGCAGTTAATGCGGGTCCTATTCCACTAAAAGCAGCTTCAGCCGTTTGGGTTGCTGCAACAGATAAAGCTTCGGCTTGGGCTGTGTTATTGCGGTTGAGAAGGAAAATCCCGCCAAGGCAGGCGACCGCAATGAGAATGATGCCGCCCAGAATACCGGCAGCGATCAGAAACGTTCGGTTGTTATTGGTCTCTTCTGGCAGTTGCCCGTCATCGGGACCATTATCGTCAAAGTTTGATTCTTCAAAAGACATGGAGCACTCTCCTGATTGTTATATATCGTGATGTAAATTTATGTGTGTATTATCCCACAACTTCTATGTTAATGAGCGGAACGAGAACCGTCTCATTGTTTTCAAG
>JBDKJK010000391.1:0-3530 GCA_039796675.1 Chloroflexota bacterium | reverse complement strand
CATTGATGGGTGCATTGGGGCTTCCATTTCTGTGGAAGGCGGTTCATTTGCAGTGGGGTGAAAAAGCGGCGCTGGCATCGGGTTGGGTGTTTGCTTTGTACCCTGAAAGTCTTTTGCTGGGCGGCGTAGCTATGCGTGAACCATACTTGCATGCATTCAGCGCTTTTTGTTTGTGGGGATTTGTGAATTGGCAAGTCCATCGTAATGCGAAATCACTGGCATGGTTGGGGCTGGGAATAGTAGGAATGCTCTTGGTCTCTCCGTCTATCGCCCTGGTCACATTGATCATCCTTGGCGGGTGGTTATACTTTTCAAGCGAGCGCGGACGTATTCCCTGGTGGGGGGGCGCTGTTTTGCTGATCGTTTTTCTGGCTGGATTGTTCCTGCTATCTTCCGCATTGGATCGTCAGGGCAATCTTGGCGGGGGAGGTCCGCTGGGGGTGATTCAGAATTTCATCCGCGAATCGCTTAAGTGGAATGTATACAAGATCGAAGAAGGTTCGGGTTGGGTACAGAAATTGTTCGATGAAATGCCAGGTTGGCTGCAGCTTCCCTTTGTGATGATCTATGGTGTGTTACAGCCTGTCCTTCCGGCGATTCTCATCGCGCCGACAGAAGTCATTTGGAAGGTGATCGGAATCTTGCGGGCAGCGGGTTGGTATGCCATGCTTCCAGCGTTGATCCTTTCTTTTGGGGCAGCGGCAAGCCCGGGCGCGGAGAAGAAGCGAAGCATCCTCTTGTGGTTAAGTTTTATCGTTTGGGGCTGGGTCCTCTTTACAGCGCTGCGTGGGGGCGGCGATCAATGGGATAACCCGCGCTATCGTACGATCTTGTTTATGTGGCAGGCGATCCTTGCTGGGAATGTTTGGGTGTGGTGGCAAGAGACGCGCAATGCTTGGGTGGGGCGTGTTATCGCTATGGAAGTTGTTTTTGTTGTCGTCTTTGCGCAGTGGTATGCCAACCGTTATTTGCATATCGGGTTTCAACTGCCATTTGCTGGGATGGTGGCGTTGATTTTAGGGTTGTGGAGCTTGATCATTGGTTTTGGGCTATGGCGCGACAAAATGGCGGGTCGCAGACATAGTGTATAATTCAGCGTTTGAATTTTGAATTTAAGGAGTTACGATGCCAACTGCATTAATTACAGGAATTACAGGTCAGGACGGTTCTTACCTGGCTGAACTCCTGCTTTCGAAAGGTTACCAAGTGGTCGGAATGGTGCGCCGTTCGAGCACTGTAAACTTTGAACGTATCAATCACCTGTTGGATAGTATCACTGTATTACAGGGTGATTTGCAAGATCAGGGGTCTTTGCTTTCTTTACTTGAAGAATACAAACCAACTGAGGTGTATAACCTTGCCGCCCAATCTTTTGTGCCAACTTCGTGGGGGCAGCCTGCCCTAACAGGTGATGTGACTGGGCTGGGTGTGACGCGTATTTTGGAAGCCATTCGTTTTGTGAACCCAAAGATTCGCTTTTATCAGGCATCTTCGAGTGAAATGTTCGGCAAGGTGATGGAAGTTCCTCAAAGTGAAGAGACTCCGTTTTACCCGCGCAGCCCGTATGGTGTGGCGAAGGTGTACGGACATTGGATCACAGTTAACTACCGCGAGTCATTCGATATTTTTGCAACCTCTGGCATTTTGTTCAATCATGAAAGTCCGCGCCGTGGGTTGGAGTTTGTCACACGCAAGATCTCGAATGCTGTAGCTATGATCAAACTCGGCAAGGCAAAAGAATTACGCCTTGGAAATCTCGAAGCCCAGCGTGACTGGGGCTTTGCAGGCGATTACGTTCGCGCTATGTATCTTATGCTTCAGCAGGATACACCCGATAACTACGTGATCGGGACGGGTGAGACCCATGCCGTGCGTGAATTCTGTGAGATTGCTTTCTCGCATGTCGATCTGGATTACAAAGAATATGTGGTGGTGGACGAACGCTTCTACCGCCCCGCCGAAGTGGATCTGCTGATCTCTAACCCGACCAAAGCCCGCACTCAATTGAAATGGGAGCCGGAAGTCACCTTCAAGGAACTTGTTACCATGATGGTGGATTCCGATTTGGAACGACATAAAAAACTAGGATAGTCTACGAGGTGACAGTGACCACACTGTCACCTGATTTAATTATGATCTCTCCGAAATCGTTCAAAAAGGAATTGCCCTCCTGGCTGCCGTTCGCATTGGCAGGCGCGGGGGCGATTCTCTATTTAATCCAGGCGGTCATTTATGCCCACACCACCGTAAGCGGGTTGGATGAAGGTTCATATCTTATCAAGGGTATGTTTTACCTTAATGGTGTCTACACACCGTTTGAGCCATATGGACCACTGACCAACAAAGCTCCTTTTGCATTTCTCATCCCCGGCTTTGCAGAATATATTTTTGGGGCAGGCTTGCGCACGGGAAGATACTTCTCCATTTTTCTTGGCTTGCTCACCATGCTGGGTGTCTGGATCACGGCACGCCGCTGGGCAGGCAACTGGCTGGCAGCTCTCACCGTTTGGGTTTTTGCGCTCAGCCCCATGATCATCAAATTGCATGCCCGTGCCGTTTCAGAAGTCATCATCGCCTGCATGCTCGCTTGGATCTGTGTACTCATCCTCGATGAGAAACGTTCACTCTGGCAGATCGTGCTGGCTTCAATCCTTGCGGCAGTGGCAGTCTTTACCCGCCAGAACATGGCGCCGCTTTTACCCTTCTTGATTCTTTATGTGTTTTGGCAGCATGGCAAACGCGCAGGCATTTGGTCATTCACAGCAGGCTCGGTCGCTTTCCTTGCTTTTCACATCTACTACTGGCCCCGCGTTCTGACGATTTGGGCACCATGGCTGCCTGAAGATCTAACTCCCTTTTTGGATGCCTTCCGCCTGCCCGATGAGGTCGTTCCGATCTGGGACCCGAACATCGATTTCTGGAATCGACTCAACGCCTTCTTTCAGGGATTCCGCTATCACTTTATTCCACTCCTCGGCAGCCTCTTTGGCTTGATGCTTCTCCCGCCTCGCCTCTCAGACTGGAAATCTGCTCCTGCCATGCGGGCGGCTTGTTTCCTCGCTGTGAATTATTTCATCCTTGCCGCAATGCACGGCTGGGCGTCTCTGGCGAGTCAATACGAAAGCTACTCCTGCGTTTTTTGTTTTTCCAATTACCTCGGCTTCTTCGACCCGCTTGGGATTCTTTTCTTTGTTTTAGCCTTCACCCATGCCTGGAATCAGAATCCGAACCGCGTTGTTCGTATGCTAACTGTCTTTGTGGTCATCGTGTTTGCCACAGGCATTGGCTACTCCCTCTTCGAACGGGTCGGCAATGGATTGCTTAATCTACCCCTCGTGCCTCGCATCCGTTCTGGCGGCTTGGGCTTCATCGCCGTCGTTGACGCGTTAACTCAAGGCTTGGAGATGCCGCTCCCACAAGTGCGGCGCTGGATCAGCTCCGTGCTCGGTTTTATCATCGGCTTGAGTGTTTTGCTGTTGGCATTTTTTCTTTGGAAGCGCAATCAGAAGACCAATTACACGCTCGTCCTC
>JBDKJK010000390.1:0-3648 GCA_039796675.1 Chloroflexota bacterium | reverse complement strand
CGAATTCGCAAGACTCAACCTGCGCGTTCTTACAAATATCCACTAACACGGGTCCGGGTCTGCCGCTCTTGGCGATGTAGAACGCTTCGCGAAGAGTCTCTGCAATTTCATCGGCACGCGTCACCAAATAGTTGTGCTTGGTGATGGGCAGTGTGATGCCTGTCACGTCAGTTTCTTGAAATGCATCTCCACCGATCAAGTGCGCCGCCACCTGCCCGGTGATAAACACCACTGGAACCGAATCCATCATCGCAGTCGCAATGCCAGTTACGAGATTGGTTGCACCGGGTCCTGAAGTAGCCATTGCCACGCCCACTTTGCCCGAAGCGCGGGCATAACCATCCGCCATGTGCGCCCCACCCTGTTCATGCCTCACCAACACATGATGAACGGGATAATTCAACATCGCATCATAAATGGGCATGTTCGCCCCGCCTGGGTAGCCAAAGACCACTTCCACGCCTTCGCGTACCAAACACTCCCAAACAATTTCTGCACCTTTTAATTTCATTTCTTCTCCTTATCGTCATTGCGAGGAGGGCGACAGCCCGACGAAGCAATCTCAAACATTGTCATAAGATTGCTTCGGGCAAAGAACAAGATCGCCCTCGCAATGACGGTTAACTTTGAAGTACCGCGCCCGTATCTGCACTGGTTACAAAATGCGAATAACGCTTCAGCCACTTAGATGTGACTTTGGATTCAAACTTCGGCAACGCCGCGAGTCGGCTCTCGATCTCCGCCTCGCTTAACTTAACGTTGAGGCTGCGTGCCACCAAATCAATTTGAACAATATCCCCAGCCTTAAGCGCCGCAATCGGACCGTGTGCAGCCGCCTCCGGTGAGACATGACCAATGCACGCGCCGCGCGTCCCACCGCTGAAACGTCCATCGGTGATGAGTGCAACCTTGTCACCCAGCCCTTGCCCCATAATGGCAGATGTTGGCGAGAGCATTTCCTGCATGCCCGGTCCACCTTTGGGACCTTCATAACGCACCACCACACAATCACCAGCTTTCACTTTGCCAGCGAGAATTCCAGCCATGGCTTCATCCTGCGATTCAAAGATGACCGCCGGACCTTCAAACTGCATCATCGGCGCACTCACACCACCGACCTTCACCACTGCCCCATTCGGCGCAAGGTTGCCAAATAAAATGGACAAGCCTCCGCGTTTGGAGTGTGCATTTTCATAATGTCGAATCACTTCTTCATCTTTGATTTCTGCATCTTGAATCGATTCCCCCAGAGTATTGCCAGTGACCGTAATGCGGTCTAAATGCAACATGCCCGTCCCCCGTTGAACTTCTTTCAATATCGCCGGAATTCCGCCCGCGCGATGCACATCTTCCATGTGCCATTTACCCGCCGGGCTTACCTTGCAGATATGCGGAACTTTATCAGCCACATCATTGATGCGGGTCAGCGGATAGTCCACACCGGCTTCGTTGGCTAATGCCAAGGTATGTAACACCGTGTTAGACGAACCACCCATTGCCATGTCCAATGCAAAGGCATCATCAATGGCTTCAGCGGTAACGATATCTCTGGGTTTGATGTCTCGCTCGATCAAGGTCATGATCTGAGTCGCGGCTCGCTTCGCCAGGTCTTCACGTTCAGGAGTCTTCGCCAATGCCGAGCCGTTGAAGGGTAAAGCCAATCCCAGCACTTCCATCAAGCAGTTCATGGAGTTGGCGGTAAACATCCCAGAGCAAGAGCCGCAGGAAGGGCAGGCAAATTTCTCTAGCAGAGTGAGGCGTTTTTCGTCGATCTTGCCCGCCGAAAACGCTCCCACTCCTTCAAAGACGGAGATCAAGTCGATGGCTTCCCCTTCAGGGGTCATGCCCGCTTTCATCGCGCCGCCAGAGACGAAAATGGTCGGCACGTTGACGCGCATGGCTGCCAGGAGCATGCCCGGTACGATCTTGTCGCAGTTGGGAATACAAACCATCGCATCAAACCGATGCGCTTCGATCATGGTCTCCACGCAGTCGGCGATCAACTCACGTGAAGGAAGCGAGTACTTCATCCCCATGTGACCCATCGCAATGCCGTCATCCACGCCAATGGTGTTGAACTCGAACGGCACACAACCTGCCGCACGAACCGCTTCTTTCACCAACTTACCAAACTCCTGCAAATGTACGTGACCCGGCACAACATCTACATAAGAATTAACAATAGCCACAAAAGGCTTGTTGAAATCATCGTCCTTCAAACCGGTGGCACGTAACAAAGCGCGATGCGGCGCTTTCTCGTACCCTTTCTTAACTGTATCTGATCGCATGATTTTTTTTCCTGTAATAGTTGATATGAAAAGAGCCGCCCGTGGTTAGGGCGGCTCTCGTTTTCACTCAGTGATTTATTTCACTCTCACCGTTGCCATCCTAACCGAAAATTGTCCTTTAATAATAAGGACAATAGTAAGGACTACAATAAGGGAGAGGCTGTAAAACATACTCATGGCTTTTTGATTTCGCCCGATTATAGGCGGAAACGGAAATCCGTCAAGGGCACTATTTTCCGATTCGGCGAATAGGAACGATTACATTTTTACCTTCTGGCAGACACTTTAACCCGTCAATTTTTCCAGGGTTACGCTCAACACATCCACTGCCTTGCGATAATCTGCCAAATTGATATGTTCATTCGGCGTGTGATCTAATGCCGAATCACCAGGACCATACACCACAGCCGGACATTGCCACACCGGGGCGACGATGTTCAAGTCAGCAGTTCCCGTTTTGTAGACGAAACGCGGCTCACCGCCCTGCGACCTGATACCACTTAAGAAGCTGCGTACCAGTTGCGAGTTCTTCTCACACTTCCACGCCGGGACGGCAAATCCTACTCGTTCCAACACTTCCCCACCAACAATCTCTTCCAGCTTTCCATACCAATCTTCCGGCGAAACTTCCACAGGCAAGCGCACACCAACTTTCAACTTTGCCCATTGTTCAAAATCATTCGTGTCAGATTCCATGCCGCGCAGAGTCAGCAAAAGTTTATCAAAGACCTTATCTTTATCCGCGTTATACGACTCGACATAGGCTTTAATCTTTAACCATATTTCAATCGCCGCTTCTGCCGCCGTCTCTTCACCGCTCGCCGTATGGGCTTGTCCGCGTTTGACTGTCACATGCGCCCATGCACTACCTTTATAACCCAGCGACACCCGATCCCATTGATTCGGCTCGCCGATGATGGCGAAGTCTGGCTTGTATTGCGGTGCGACGAACCTTGCCCCTTCTGAATCACGCTCCTCTTCCACTGCGCCAATGACTACGAACTGCCAGCCATCTTTCGCACCGACCTTCGCAACTGCATCCGTAAACGTTGCTAGCGGACCTTTCGCATCCACCGAGCCGCGCCCGTAAAGTAGGGGCGACTCGCGAGTCGCCCCTACAGGCTCCACACGAACCGAAATCTCACCCGGCACCGTATCAATGTGACCGAGCAACACAACTTGTTTTGATCCCTGCCCCATCACACCAACCGCATTGCCCGCTTCGTCAATAAACGCATTGTCGTAGCCCAATGACTTCATTCGCGCCACCAGCCATTCGACCGCGCCACGTTCCTGCCCTGATGGGCTGTAGTGGGAAACGAGACCAATTAAAGTTTCGCTCATAGTTTCCTGACCGTAG
>JBDKJK010000389.1:0-4838 GCA_039796675.1 Chloroflexota bacterium | reverse complement strand
GCAAGAGACCGTGCGAAAGTGGTCGCAACAGGTGCTGTGGGGCTTAACGTTCCGCGCAAGGTCTATTACGAAAAAGAAATTTCCTTCATCAACTCCCGCTCTTATGGACCTGGTCGCTATGACTTGAACTATGAAGAGAATGGGCAAGACTATCCGATTGGCTATGTGAGATGGACGGAGGGACGCAACTTTCAAGCTGTGGTCGATTTGCTTTCCAGTCGAAAGTTGAAGGTCGAAAGCCTTATCACACACCGCTTTGATATTGCAGAAGGCGTGAAGGCGTATGAGGTGATCACGGGTAAGAAGAAAGAGCCATTCCTTGGAGTTCTTATAAAGTATCCTGAGGTTGAAAAGTTCGAAAGTTTAAGAGTTGTCAGGTTTAACGTTCCAACCTTAAAACCTTCAAACGTGATAACCCTCGGCATTCTCGGTGCAGGTCTCTTTGCCAATTCCACTTTGCTTCCCATTCTCAAAAACAACAAAGATTTTGAGCTAGTTGGTATCGCATCCTCTGGTGGGCTTCATGCCCAGCACTCAGGGAAAAAATTCGGTTTTCAATACGCCACTTCCAGCGAAGATGAAATCATCAACGACCCGAAGATTAACACAGTAGCGATTCTGACAAGGCACGATACTCACGCGGATCTGGTCATCAAAGCTCTCAAAGCTGGCAAGCACGTCTTCGTTGAAAAGCCACTTGCTATTATGCCTGAGCAACTTAAGAATATCGAGAAGCAATTACGCATTACAAATCACGGACTCCTCACCGTCGGTTTCAACCGTAGATTTGCACCCTTAATCCAAAATCTAAAATCGAAAATCGAAAGTCGCTCTGAGCCTCTCCATGCTCATTACCGCGTCAATGCAGGCTTTATCCCTGCTAATCACTGGACGCAAGATGAAGCCATCGGTGGCGGACGAATTATCGGCGAAGCTTGTCACTTTATTGATGTGATCACGTATCTTGTTGGTGCCTTGCCTGTAAAAGTCTCGGCGTATGCCTTGCCGAACAATGGCAAATATAAAGAAGATAATGTTTCCATGACATTTACCTTTGCAGATGGTTCGATTGGCGTGGTAGATTATCTGGCGAATGGCGATAAGTCTATGCCGAAGGAGCGGCTGGAGGTGTTCTGTGGGGGAATGGTGGCTGTTCTCGACGATTATGTGTCGTTGAGTGTGGTGAAAGATGGTAAGAAGAAAGAGGAGAGGATTGCACAAGACAAAGGCTGGAGGGCAGAAATGGCTGCTTTCGCTGATTCGGTTCGGGCGGGGAAAGAGCCGCCGATTCCTTATGAGCAGATCTTTGCTGTGACCAAATCCACTTTTGCGGCGGTCGAGTCGATTCGCAGTGGAAATAGTATGTTGTTTGCATCATAACCCCAAAGAGATGCC
This sequence comes from Chloroflexota bacterium, assembly GCA_039796675.1. Taxonomy (GTDB): domain Bacteria; phylum Chloroflexota; class Anaerolineae; order Anaerolineales; family Villigracilaceae; genus Villigracilis. The sequence goes on along the minus strand of JBDKJK010000389.1, from coordinate 3,443 downwards.
CAAGGAATACTGATTTTATGAGGTCTCATTGTTCGTTCGTATCATTATGATTACCTGATTGAAATCTGATTATGAGGTGATGTTTGTCAGGTGCAAATTGGACTCTTTTTGGTACAATATTTCACAATCGAAACGATACCCTCGAAATTTATATTCCTTCAGGAGGCTGTAATGTCTAAATGGGTTTATCTCTATAACGAAGTGAAGCAAGTAGAGAAAAGGGTTGATGGTTCATGGGATGGTGTAAAAACCATCGTTGGCGGCAAGGGTGCAGGGTTGATGGATATGACCCGTGCGAAGGTGCCGGTTCCACCGTTTTTTACCGTTACAACGGAAGCCTGCATTGCTTATCAAAAGACGGGTAAATTTCCCAAAGATCTCTGGCAGCAGGAACTAAAAGCGCTCAAAGCGATTGAGAAAAAAACGGGTAAAAAATTTGGGGATAAAAAAAATCCGCTTTTGGTATCATGCAGGTCGGGTGCGAAGTTCTCGATGCCCGGTATGATGAATACCATTCTCAATATCGGGCTGACCGATAGCGTTGCAGAAGGTATGATCAAAGCGACAGGCAATGACCGTTTTGTATGGGACTCGTACCGCCGTCTCGTTGAAATGTTCGGAACCGTTGTGATGGATATTGATGATGAAGCGTTCGAACATCCGTTGGAAGAGTATAAGAATAAAAAAGGTTATAAATTAGATATTGAAATGAGGGCGGAAGATTGGCAAGAAGTTGTGGGGTTATATAAGCAGGCGTACAAAAAAGCTAGTGGCAAGGAATTTCCCCAAGATCCCTATAAACAACTTGAATTGGCAACCGAAGCAGTTTTTCGGTCATGGAATGGCAAACGTGCCGTGGCGTACCGCCGCAAGGAAGGCATCTCTGATACGCTCGGAACTGCCGTCAATATTTGTACAATGGTCTTCGGTAATATGGGCGATGACTCTGCCACAGGTGTGGCATTCACCCGCAACCCGTCTACTGGTGAAAAGGTGATGATGGGTGAGTATCTGCTCAACGCGCAGGGTGAAGATGTGGTGGCTGGTATCCGTAATGCGGACTCGGTCGCGAATCTTAAAAAGTATATGCCCAAGGCGTATAAGCAGTTTATGGAGATCACCGCCCGTCTTGAAAAGCATTATACCGACATGCAGGATGTCGAATTCACGGTGGAGCGCGGAACGTTGTGGATGCTCCAAACCCGCGTAGGCAAACGAACCGCCAAAGCTGCAGTGAAGATCGCTGTGGATATGGCGAATGAAGGGCTCATCACCCGTGATCAAGCGGTTTCGCGCGTGACGCCCGATCAGGTAGATGCCCTGCTTCACCCACAATTTAATGACGCAGCCATGGATGCCGCCGAAAAGGAAAGCAAGTTCCTTGCCAAGGGCGTGAACGCTTCTCCCGGTGCGGCGGTAGGGCAGATCTATTTCGATGCCGACAAAGCGGAAGAGTACGCCAAGGAACACAAGCAAGATACCATCATGGTACGTCCGTTCACCAAGCCGGATGATGTGCATGGCATGATTGCTGCCAAGGGCGTATTGACCAGTGAAGGCGGCGCGACCTCTCATGCCGCAGTGGTGGCGCGTCAGTTTGGTATTCCCTGTGTGGTGGGCGCATCTGCCATCAAGATCGATCTTGAGAAGCGCATCATGCATGTTGGCGATATCGTTCTGAATGAAGGCGATTGGATCTCTGTAGACGGCACGACGGGTAAGGTATTTGCCGGAAAGATCCCCACTTCTGAGCCTTCTCTCGAAGAACAGAAGGAATTGATGACCCTGCTCAAATGGGCAGATGAAATCTCCGCACGCAAGAATGTCCGCGAAGAAGTGGAACCCGGCTACCCGACCCGTGGTTTGCAGGTATGGGCAAATGCCGATTACCCGAAAGATGCACGTCGTGCTCGTTCCTATGGAGCTGTTGGTATCGGGCTTTGCCGTACCGAGCACATGTTCTTTGAGCCGGAACGCTTGCCGATCGTACAACGCATGATCCTTGCTGAAACCAGCGAAGCTCGCACAGCAGCTCTTAATCTACTCCTGCCGCATCAGCGCAGAGACTTTGACGGTCTCTTCGAAGCGATGGATGGCTACCCTGTCATCATCCGTTTGATCGACCCGCCTTTGCATGAATTCATGCCCGATGAAGAAAAACTTCTTGAAGAAGTGATCACCATGCGCGTGAAAGGTGAAACGAAAGACCTGGCAGAAAAGGAAAAACTACTTGAGTCGATCAAGGGCATGCACGAATCCAACCCGATGATGGGCTTGCGCGGTGTGCGCTTGAGCATCTCAATGCCCGAAATCGTGGAAATGCAAGTCCGTGCCATCTTTGAAGCGGCTGCGGATTGCACCCTGCGTGGCATCAAGGTCAAGCCGGAGATCATGATCCCGCTGACCGGAACCGTGAAAGAATTGGACTGGATCCAACCGCGCCTTGAACGCATCGGAAAAGCTGTGATGCAGGAGAAGAAGATCAAGTTTGCTTATAAGTTCGGGTCCATGATCGAGATTCCACGCGCCGCTGTTACAGCCGACCACATTGCCACCCAGGCGCAATTCTTTTCTTTCGGTACGAACGACCTCACACAAATGACCTTTGGCTATTCACGTGACGACGCCGAACGCAACTTCCTCATTACCTATGTACAAGAAGGCATCCTCGTCAAGAATCCCTTCCAAACCCTCGACCGCAATGGCGTGGGCAAATTGATGCAACGCGCCATCTTTGAAGGACGTGCCGTTCGCCCAGATCTCGAGGTTGGTATCTGTGGTGAACACGGCGGCGACCCCGAATCTATTGAGTGGTGCCACATCATCGGCAACAACTACGTCTCCTGCTCACCTTTCCGTGTACCAGTAGCCCGCCTTGCTGCAGCACAGGCTGCGTTGAAGCATATGCCGGTCAAAAAGGTGGTCAAGAAGGCTGTAAAGAAAGTCGTGAAAAAGTAATTAGACAAAGCGCAGGAAGACTTGATTTCCCAATAATCTTCCGCGCTGTGTAAGCCGATAAATCTCCGAAGTTTCTGAAACTTCGGAGATTTTTATTTTTTCGATTAAACCTGCCTGGAGGAGTTCTTCTATTTCCTTTGGGAAGACGTCCAAAAGTCCGCTTCCGAATCTTAATCTGAAATCTGATTCAGCGACCCCAGCCTCTACCAGCCGTAAGTTGTTGATCATGTAATCCGAGATGTCGTCTTTGAGAGTCTGTTTGTGTTGGTTGACAGTGGCAGGGGTGAGGGGAAATTCGTAATTCGTAATCCGTAATTCGTAATTGATTAATCGGTCGATATAAGTTTTGATTCTTAATGCATTCGAATAACGATACCCGCCTGCGTAGCCGTGTGCGCCCGCGCCGAGACCAAGGTAGGGGAGTGAACGCCAGTATTGAATATTATGTTTACAGGCATAGTGTGGAAATGAGTCAAAAGTCGAAG
>JBDKJK010000388.1:0-4002 GCA_039796675.1 Chloroflexota bacterium | reverse complement strand
TGGCTGGTGACTTCGATGCCAAATCCATGCTCAAGCGCATCAAGGAATTGTTCGAACCCATTCCGCAGGGAAAGACTCCGCCGCGGCTTGCCCGCCCCGAACCAGACCGAAAAGGCGAGCTTCGGTTAACAGTGGAAGGTCCCGGTGAGACGACCTTTACTCAGGTCGCTTATCCTTTCCCGAACGCAACCAGCACCGATTACTTCGCGCTTCAAGTGCTCGAAAGCCTGCTCAACGGCGCCAGCGGACTCTCCTACAAAACCTGCCGTCTCTATCGCGCGCTTGTGGATAAGGGACATGTAGTGGATATCTCCGGCTGGTCTGAATCTACCATCGACCCGTATTTATATCGCTTTACCATCGTTCACCGACCTGATAAGAAGCCCGAAGAAGCGCTCGCCATTCTTGATGCCGAGATCAAAAAAATGCAAGATAAACCTGCACCTGCAACAGAGATCCAACGTGCCGTCAAACAGGCGCGTGCAGTCTTTGCATATGGCAGTGAGAACATTACCAATCAAGCTTTTTGGATGGGCTACACCTCCATGTTCTCAGATTACAGTTGGTACACGACCTATTTGGATAATCTGGCAAAGGTCACCCCCAAAGACGTTCAACGTGTGGCGCAGAAATATTTTCAAACCAGCAAGCGTGTAGTAGGGACGTACATCCCCAAAGGGAAAGGAGCGTAAATGGCAACTAAAACCAAGTCATCTATGCCTAGCCCTGATGATGTGTATCAGGTCACACTTTCAAATGGCATCACCATTTTGGCGCGCTCCAATTTCAACAGCCCGGCGGTGAATGTGGGGGGGTACCTCCCCGCAGGCGCTCTCTCTGAAACAGATGATAAGCTCGGTCTCGCCGATTTTGTCTCCAGTATGTTGATGCGCGGCACACAAAACCGAACCTTCGATGCCATCTATAACGAACTCGAAACCGTCGGTGCAAGCCTCGGGTTCGACTCTGGCATTCACAACACCAATTTTGGCGGGCGTGCATTGGTCGAAGACCTTCCGCTGGTTCTAAAGCTCATGGCTGAGTCGTTGCAAACGCCGACCTTCCCCAAAGATGAATTTGAACGCCTGCGTACTCAACTTCTCACCGGGTTGGCGTTGCGCGCACAAGACACATCCGACATGGCGGATATGCTTTTTGAAAAATTCCTCTATGCCGACCATCCGTATGGCAAACCATCAGATGGATATGTAGAAACAATCCAGGCGATCACGCGCAAAGATCTGGAAAAATTTCATCGCCTCCACTTCGGACCTCGCGGCATGGTCATTGCTATTGTGGGTGCGATTCAGCCGAAGAAAGCGGTTGAGGCGGTGGAAAAAGTTTTGGGCGGCTGGTCCGTTCCAGGTCAGAAAGAGGCGCCGGTTCTTCCTCCGCTCAAGCCTGTTACGAAAACCCTCAAGCGTCACCACCCGATTCCTGGTAAATCCCAATCCGATTTGGTTGTTGGCATGTTGGGACCCAACAGAAAAAGCCCCGATTATATGGCGGCGTCGCTGGCGAATTCGGTGCTGGGTCAATTTGGGATGATGGGGCGCATTGGCAATGTGGTGCGTGAAAAATCGGGCTTGGCGTATTATGCTTATTCGAGTTTGCATGCAGGCATCGGACCGGGCAGTTGGGAAGTGAATGCCGGGGTGAACCCGAAGAACTTAAAGAAGGCGCTTGAGTTGATCGATGCAGAGTTGCGGCGTTTCATACAGAACGGTGTGACAAAAGAAGAGCTTGCCGACAGCCAGGCAAATTATGTTGGGCGGTTGCCGCTTTCACTTGAGTCGAATGGCGGTATGGTCGGCGCGATCCTTAATATCCATCGTTATGATCTAGGCATGGATTATTACCAGCGTTATGAAAGCCTTGTGCGCAAGGTGACCCGTGCCGATGTGCTTGAGGTTGCGCGCAAGTACATTCACCCCGACCGTTTGGTGATTGCAACGGCGGGACCGTAAACGTGATGTGTAAAGAGATTGATTGATGATCCTTCGAACTGGCGTTGACTTAATAGAAACGAGCCGTGTTGCTGAAGCAATCGGACGACACGGCGAACGTTTTCTCTCGCGGGTGTTTACTGAGCTCGAACGAAAAGAATGTCATGGACGTATTCCTTCTCTTGCAGCTCGTTTTGCTGCTAAAGAAGCTGCGGCAAAAGCTCTAGGTTGCGGCATCGGAGATGTAAGCTGGCTGGAGATCGAAGTTCGTTCGGATGAGAGGAAGGCTCCGTTTTTAGTTTTGTATGGGGAAGGGAATCGCTTGGCAAAGCAATTGGGTTTAGTAACTTGGTCTGTAAGTTTGAGCCATACAGAGAGTCATGCCATTGCGTTTATTGTGGCAACCGGTGAATAAAAAGCCCGCCCACATGCCAGTATGTGGGCGGGCACAAGGAGATATAGAATGGCGAAAGGAAAGACTATATCTCGGCTTGACGGGGAAATTACTTCTGATCTTCGGTGCCGATCCAGAAATGCCCAGGCATCACGGGGCGATACGCGCGAATGACAAGTTTTCCAAGTTCAATATGAATCTGCCCCGCATCCATCATGCTGGGGTGAACAAGACACAGATCTGGTTTACGCCCGAATTTTTTGCTGTAATAGTCTATTGCTTTTTGGATCTTCACGCTCAGAGTTGTGCGCGGGTCATTGTCAAACCATAAAAGTCCGGTATGCATGGGGGTCTCTCTTTCTTACTCAATGGCAGGGAGCCAAAACTTAAGCAATTTCGTGTTTTCGCGCATGGCGAATTCATCGCCTTTGGACAGGTGATTGAGCAGAGAACTCCCGGTCAGTAAAACCGCTTGTTCGGGGTCTTCCACATAGCCGAACAAACGCGTGCGGAAGAACTCCAACCATTCTTTTTGAGCTTCAACGCGATGTGCATTCAAAGTGGTAAACGTCCATACGCGGCGGCTGGGTCCGCGCAGGAGCAGCCAACGCAAATTCTGTTGTGCCTGTTCATCCAAATTGGTAACTGCTTCGAGATCATCAATCAATAGCAGAATGGATTGTCCCTCGCCTTTGTTATTGTGTGCCCATGTCACGAGGGATTGCAGCAATTCAGTAGTATTCTCTTCACTGGTCTGATAAATACCGGCATTATTTTCGCTTTCGTAAAGCTTTTCCCATTCATCCGGTTTGGTCGTAATCACACCATATTGAACAGAATCAGATGGATGAAGGATCTCTGCCGCGCGTGCGATGGTCTGCAAGAGACGTGTCTTTCCGCTGGATGGATCACCCGCGATCAAGATCGGACCTGGAACTGGGTCGAACAAATTGAGCAGAACCGGCAACCCGTCAATTGCCATGCCAAGGAAGATCGCTTCTGGTGGCAGGGGAGCGATGCGGGCGAAGACCGAGCTTAGGTCTGGAAGAGCAGGCGTGGTTGAAGATTGAGGCGTAGATTGCTTCGCCTTTTCTTCCTGCATTATTTCCGTCATGGCATTTAACATGAGGTCAAGGTGATTGATTTCATTCATATTAGAACAACTGTTCTAATAATATACCAAGCTCTTTCCACTGTCAAGGGGTCAGTTTGGTGTTTATATATTAAGTTCATTGCCTTCAAAATTGCTTGACGCTCTGAATTGTTTTGGTATAATCTGTCCGCTTATTGACTTGCCGACGTAGCTCAATCGGCAGAGCATCCGCCTTGTAAGCGGAAGGTTACGAGTTCAATTCTCGTCGTCGGCTCTGGATTGCCGTAAGAGCAAAAGTCGGTGATCAATTAACAATTTATCCTGGGCAGTTACCCAAGTGGCCAAAGGGGACTGACTGTAAATCAGTTGTCAGACGACTTCGGAGGTTCGAATCCTTCACTGCCCACAGCACCATTAAGTTGGTGCTCCCCGTTTGGGGAACAGCACGTCAAGCCCTCATAGCTCAGTTGGCAGAGCACACCCTTGGTAAGGGTGAGGTCATGGGTTCAAATCTCATTGAGGGCTCAGTTGCTGCACAAGCATTCTTGAAAATAATTAAGGAGAGCGTA